>JBDSRU010000184.1:0-4572 GCA_039929145.1 Thermoanaerobaculia bacterium | reverse complement strand
TCATCTTCCGCGACGGTTTCGAGCGCGCTTCGGTCGGGGGTTGGGGAGGCAACTGAGAACAACCGGCCAAGTGCTACATCGAAAGCCGCCAATCGCAGGTGCTCAACGCAGGTGAAGAGCGATTTCCCACCGGTCTGACCGGGTGCCTGACAAGGTGCTGCCCGACGTATCTCAACTGGCACCGCTTCTGGGAACGTGTTGAAATGCCTGCACTTTCCAGATGAGGTCTCCGTGCGCCACTCTCCACGCCTGCGAAACTCCCTGCCGCTCCTCGCCTTCCTGCTCGCCGGTCCCTTCTGCGCCGGTGCGGCTTCCCGTGCTGCGGAACCGGCGGTGACCCTCGACACCATCGCCCGCGACTACGTTGGCCTCGTCCTCGCGATCGGCGAGCACGACGCGAGCTACGTCGATGCCTACTACGGCCCAGACGAATGGCGCACCGAGGTTCGCGCGGCGAAGACCGACCTCAAGACGATCGCGGAGCGTGCCACGGCCATCATCGCGAAGCTCGAAGCCTTGCCCGCCGACCCGGCAGGCAGTTCGACCGATCCGCTCATTGTCTTGCGGCGCGACTACCTGCTGCATCAGCTGCGCAGCGCCGCGACGCGCCTCGAGATGCTCCGCGGAACGAAGCTCTCGTTCGATGAAGAGTCCCGCCGACTCTATGACGCCGTCGCACCGGCGCACGGCGAATCGTACTTCGAGGAGCGCCTGCAGCGGATCGACGTCGAACTCCGCAAGCTCGAAACAGCGAACGCTCCGAACCTGCCTGCCGATCCGAGGAGTCTGCGTGATCGCCTCGAAGCTCTGCGGGCGCGAGTGACGATTCCTCCCGCCAAGGTGGAGGCCGTCTTTGCGCACGCGATCGCGGAATGCCGTACCCGCACCGCCGCCCGCATTCCCCTTCCCGCAGGCGAGAAGTTCGTCGTCGAGCAGGTCACCGACAAGCCGTGGAGCGCCTACAACTGGTACCAGGGAAATCTGAAGAGCGTCATCCAGGTCAACGTCTCGCTGCCGATCTGGATCGATCGCGCGGTCGACCTCGCCTGCCATGAGGGCTATCCCGGGCACCATGTCTACAACCTGCTGCTCGAGCAGAAGCTGGTGCGCGAACGAGGCTGGCCCGAGTTCCAGGTCTACCCGCTCTTCTCGCCGCAGTCGCTCATCGCCGAAGGCACGGCGAACTTCGGTATCGCCATGGCCTTTCCCGAGGACGAGCGGCTGGCGTTCGAGCGCGACGTGCTCTATCCGCTCGCCGGGCTCGATCCTGCGCTGGCGGCACCGTACGCGCGCGTCTCCGCGCTCGTGCAGGAGCTCTCCTACGCCGGCAACGAAGCGGCGCGGAACTATCTCGACGGCAAGATCGACGCCGCGGGCGCCGCGGCCTGGCTCGAACGCTTCGGTCTCTACTCGCCCGAGCGCGCCGCCCAGCGTGTGCGCTTCATCGACGCCTACCGGAGCTACGTCATCAACTACAACCTCGGCCAGGACCTGGTTGCCGGTTATGTCGATCGACGGAGCGCCGGCGCGGCTCCCGGAGAGCGCGCCGCGAAGCGCTGGCAGGTTTTTTCCGATCTCATCTCGTCGCCCCGCCTGCCCTCGGGGCTCGCCGCACCCTGAGGAGCGTCCAGCGCTCGAGGGGTGAGTCGGGCTAGGATGCCGCGATGCGAAGCCGGGCGCATCCATTCGTTCGCAGTGGGACTTTCGCAGCTTCGATCGCCCTGCTCGCCGCCTGCACGTCCGCCAGCCGGCCGCCGCTCGACCTCGCCAGGCTCCAATCCGACGGCGAGGCCACGGAACGTGCGCACCGCGAACGCATCGCCGCTGTCATCGAAAAGCTGGCGCAGCGCGCCCTCGCGCGCGGGGACGGCAAGCTCGACATCCTGTTGCTTTCCGGCGGCGGTCAGAACGGCGCCTACGGTGCCGGCTTCCTGCGCGGCTGGCAGAAGCGCGACGCCGATCCGATGCCGACCTTCGACCTCGTCTCCGGCATCAGCGTCGGCGCCCTCCAGGCTCCGTTCGCATTCCTTGGCACGGACGAGTCCACCGAGCGGCTGGCAGGCATCTTTCGCGAAGCCGGCAAGACGATGGAAACGAAGATCGATCACTTCTTCTGGCTGCACCGCACCGGCGGCATCGTCAAGATGCGCGGCTACTACGACACCCTGAGCCAGGTCTACGATGAGCCTCTGGCCGCTTCGCTCCGACCCGGATTCGCCGAAGGCCGTCAGCTCCTGATCGGCTCGACCGATGCCGACCTCGGAATCGGCCGGCTGTGGAATCTCGAGAGCGAGCTCGCAGCGTCCGGCGGCGTCGAGCGGATGCGGTGCCTGCTCCGGGCGACGACCGCGATCCCCGGCTACTTTCCGCCGATCCTCGTCGACGGACACCTCCACATCGACGGCGGCGTGACCAACAATCTCCTGACAGTGCTCGACCTCGAGGACTACCGCCGGCTGGAGGCCCGGCTGCGCGAGCTGGGCGCGGCTCCGGTGACCGTGCGTATCTGGACGATCCTCAACGTCTGGCCGCACCCCACGCCCAAGGTGATGCCGCCCGGCAAGGCCACGTCGATCGCCGTGCGCGGTACCTACTTGCTCTATTGGGCACAGCAGCCCGAGACTTTGCGCGGCCTGGTCGAGCGCGCCAGCGCGGTGAATTCCGAGCTCGAGGGTGTGCGCCTCGAGGTTCGCTTCACCGGCATTCCCGACGAGCTCTCGACCGACCCGGCGGCGGACAAGCTGTTCGACCCGGCCTGGACCAAGCGCCTCGAAACGCTCGGCTACGAGCGCGCCAGGGGAGAGTCGCCGTGGGATCCGATTCCGTCGGGCTACGCGCGTCCGGAGTGACGAGCCGGCGCGATCGTCGTTTCCTGTCTCGCTATGAGTTCGCGATGGATATCGGGGAAGGCGCTGGACAATGAAGATCTCCAGCGCTTGGACCGTTCTGCTCCCGGAGGCAACTCTCGCGCAGGCGCAGGACGACACTGCCGAATGCGCGAGGCGGGCACGCCGGCAAGAGCGGTTCGTGCTTGTCGGGGCATCTATCTGCCGGTGGAGATGGGGGCGGCCTTGCGCAGGGTCTCGAACCAGTCCAACGCGATGACGACGTGCCTCGCCATGTCTTCCTTCGACGACTGGCGGATGACCAGGAATCGGCCGTCGGGCGCGATGTCGAAGTTGGTCGTCGTGTCCGAAGTCATGATGACCTCCGGTGGCACTTCGAAAAGCCTGCGCGGCACGCCACTGGTGAAATTGCCTGAAGTCGAGACCGGCGCGACCATCATCGAGCGCCCCTGGATAAAGAAGAGCTCGCGGCCGTCGGTCGACCAGATCGGAACGGAGCCGCCGCTCGCCACCTGCCAGCTCGCACCGGTTGGCGGAAAGGGCCGCACGTGCAGCTCTCGCAACCCGGTGTTGTCGTAGGTGTAGGCGACGTAGCGGCCGTCGGGGGAAACCGCAGCTCCGATCTCGATCGCCGGCGTCCGGGCGAAGGGCACCTCTTCGCGAGCGCCTGGCGGAAAATAGACGAGGTTGCCGACGCTGCCCGAGCCGCCGTCCTCCCACGACAGGAGAGAGCCGTCCGGCATCCAGGCCGAGGCCTGACGCGCCAGACCGTTGCTGAACTCGTGGAGGGTGCGCGGCTCTGCGCTGCCGTCGGCAGGTCGCTGCTTGAACTGTTCGCCGCCGGAGGCCGAGAGCGAAGAGTAGGTGATCTCGCGCCCGTCGCGGGTCCAGACCGGAGTCCAGCTGCGGCCCTCGAAGGTGAGCCGGGTGAAGGCCTGGCTCGCCAGTTCGAGGATCCAGACGTCTCCGGCACGGCCGCCGCCCGGGCCGACTGTCACGGCGATGCGCCGGCCGTCGGGTGAGATCTTGGGGACCTGATACTCGCGCGCCGGCAGGCCGAGGCTCTCGAGAGTTCCGCTGCGAGACATCCAGGCGAGCTCGAGGTTCGCTCGGCCCGGGTCGTTCTCGACGTAGACCAGTGTCCCGTTCTCGGAGACATCGAAGTGCACGATGCCGCTCGCCGGCACGCCGGCGACACTGCGCAGGACCTGAACCGCGTCCTCGGTGCTTCCTCCCATAGCCCCGGCGACGGGAAGCGCGAGCACCTGACCTTCGCGGCCGAGGAGCGCGTGACCGGTGGAAGTGAAGCGCACCATGCTGGCGCCGCGGAAGAGCGGCCGCCTTTTGCCGGTCGCGAGGTCGACGGCGTCGATCGCCGACTCTTCGTAGTCTCCCGGCTGACCCACGCGTCCTACGGTGAAGGCCACCTCCTTGCCGCCGGGCAGGACTGCCGGCCAGCGGTGGGTGCGCTCGCCGGAGGCGACATCGAGCTCGGTGAGCGGTTGCGGAGCGCCTCCGCCTGCACTCAGGCGCATGAGGCCGGAGCTCACGCTCGGCGGAAAGACGATGGAGCCGTCCGGGCACCAGACGGCGCCGCGATCGAGGCTGGCGTCGGCGACGTCGATCGGCTTGCCCCCCGCCACGGCGATCTTGCGCAGCTTGCCCGGGACGAAGAAACCGATCCAGCGCCCGTCGGGCGAGAAGAAGGGAGTGCTCGCGCCGCCCG
>JBDSRU010000183.1:0-4152 GCA_039929145.1 Thermoanaerobaculia bacterium | reverse complement strand
CATGAGCAGCGCGACGAGGGCCATGGCGAGCCCGGAGATGGTGCGCCGGCGGTGGGTCGCATCGAAGAGCTCGGCAAAGCGCGCGCGGCTCCCCGCAGCGACCGTCGCCACCCAGCGCTCCGGCTCGCGGACGAAGCGGCGGACGAGCAGCGCCACCCCCACCGGCACCAGACCGGCGAGGAAGACGATTCGCCAGCTGAGCTCCGGGCGATCGGCGAGGAGATTCCCGGCGATATACCAATTGACGAAGCTGGCGAGCGCGAGCCCGACCGGCGCCGAGGTGTAGAGCAGCGCCCCGGCCTCGACTCGCCTCTTTTCCGGCACGACCTCCGCCACCATCGCGGCGCCCGCGGCCCACTCGCCGCCGATGCCCAGGGCCGAGATCAGGCGGAAGAGCCCGAGTACCCAGATGTTGGGTGCGAAGGCGCAAAGCGCCGTGCCGCCGGCGTAGACCAGCATGGTGAGAGTCAGCGTGCGCGTCCGTCCGATACGGTCAGCCAGCCGGCCGAAGAGGATGCCCCCCGCCGCCCAGCCGACGAGGAGCAGCGAGCTGTAGGCCCCTGTCCAGCGCAGCGTGGCCGCCCGCGCCTCGGGCGAGCCGATCGTCAGCCCGAGCAACGTCGGAACGCAGTTGGGCGCGACGAAGTTGAACAGCAGGCCGTCGAAGACGTCGAAACCCCAGCCCAGCCAGGCGGCGAACAACACCGCCCACTGATAGCCGGTCATCTCCCAGAAGCGCCGTTCGGGCGCCGGGGCGTTCATCCGGCGGCGAACATCAGGCGAGTCGACGACGACCGGTCACCACCCCGACCGCAACTGCTGCGCAGCCCACGCCGAAGAGCACCAGCCCGACGAGCGCCCGCATGTGATCTTCGCTCGCGGCGTCACTCGCCTCGGCGAGCAACCGGCCCGGGCCGGCGTTGTGGGGAATCACGAAGAGAGCCACACCGGCGAGCAGGAATCCCCAGGCCATCCAGGTCATGAAAGCCGGACGCTTCGCCGGCCGGCCGGCCTTGCGGCCCAGCGCGCTCGAACTGTAGCCGTAGGCCGCATAGACCGCGGCGCCGATGATCAGCCAGCCGATGAACCGCCACCAGGAAGCCGGCGGCAGGTAGACCATGAGAAAGATGCAGCACAGGGCGCCGAGTGTCGGCACGAGGTAGGCGCCGCCCGGAACCCTGAACGGCCGGTGCCGGCCCGGATCCTTGACCCGCAGCACGGAGACGCCGATGCAGACCAGGACGAAAGCGAACAGCGTGCCGATGTTGGTCAGCTGAACGATCTCGTCGATGTTCGCGAAGCCGGCGAGCACCGCAACGAAGATGCCGGTGATCCAGGTCGTGATGTGCGGCGTGTGGTACTTGGGATGCACCTTGGCGGCCCATGCGGGCAGCAAGCCGTCGCGGGCCATCGAGAAGAAGATGCGCGGCTGGCCGTACTGGAAGACGAGCAACACCGAGGTGGTCGCGAAGACCGCCCCGAGCGAGATGATCAGGGCCGGCCAGTTCATCCCCAGGTTCGAGAAGGCGGTGGCGAGCGGCTCCGCCGTGCCGAGCTGGTTCCACGGCACCATGCCGGTGAGCACCGCGGCGACCGCGATGTAGATCACGGTGCAGATCGCGAGACTCCCGAGGATGGCGATCGGCATGTCGCGTTGCGGATTCCGGCTCTCTTCGGAGGCGGTCGAAACGGCGTCGAAGCCGATGTAGGCGAAGAAGATGATCGCCGCCGCTCCAGCGATGCCGTGGAAGCCGTTGGGGGCGAACGGTGTCCAGTTCTCCGGCTTGACGTAGAACGAGCCCATGCCGAGAAAGAAGGCGATGATCACCAGCTTCAGCCCGACCATCCAGCTGTTGAACGAGGCGCTCTCGCGGATGCCGCGCACGAGGATCACGGTGATGAGCATGACGATCAGAAACGCCGGTAGATTGAAGACCAGCGCGAACGAGCCGATGTGTGGAGCGTCGGCGAGCGCCTGCGCAGCGCGCACGGCCGACGCGCCCGCTTCGGCGAGGGGATCCTTGCCGGCGGCGATCGCTGCCGCGACGTTGGCCGCTCCCTGCGAAGCGGTGCGGTAGTCGGTCCCGAGCCAGCCCGGCCAGTTCATCCCGAAGCCGCGCAGCAGCTCCTGGAAGTAGCCCGACCAGGAGATCGCCACCGCGATGTTGCCGACCGCGTATTCGATGATCAGGTCCCAGCCGATGATCCAGGCGACGAGCTCGCCGAGGGTCGCGTAGGAGTAGGTGTAGGCCGAACCGGAAATGGGCACCATCGCCGAGAGCTCGGCGTAGCAGAGCGCTGCGAAGCCGCAGGCGATCGCCGTCATGACGAACGAGAGCATCAGCGCCGGCCCGGCACCGAGGTGGTCGGCGCCGCCGGCTGCGGCGGTACCCACCGACGAGAAGATGCCGGCGCCGATGACCGCGCCGATGCCGAGCATCGTCAGGCTGAATAGCGAGAGGTTTCGCTTGAGTCCGCCTCCGTGACCCTCCTCGGGTGCCTTGAGGATCTCGTCCAGACTCTTCTTGCGCATCAGGTCGGCAAACACTCGGGCCTCCTTCGCTACTTTCAGAAACCGGCAAAGCGGGGAAAGTCGGGGCGCAGTCTCTCATGCCGGCCGCGACCCGGCCAAGCTTCCTCCGTTGTCCGGCAGTGTCCGGAGCTGCCCCGAGCTGCCGGTACTTCCGGTACCGCAGGCGCTCAGAGCGGCCGGGGATCGAAGCGATAGCCCTCGCCTGCGGCGGTGACGACGTAGCGCGGCACTGCCGGCTCGGGCTCGATCTTTTGCCGCAGGCGATGGACCAGCTGCTTGAGGAGCTGCCGTTCGCCGGCACCGCGCGTCCCCCAGATGTGGACCAGCAGGCGCTCGATCGCCACCGTCTCGCCCGACGAGGCCACCAGCAGTTGCAGCAGGCGGAGCTCGAGGGGCGTGAGGTGGACCGGCGGCGCGCTGCCGAGCCGCGCCGTGCGGCGTTCGAGGTCGAGCGCCAGGTCACCGGCGACGAGTGGCTCCGGACGCTCGACACCGGAGCGCCGCAGGAGCGCCCGGATGCGCGCCAGCAGGGTGCGCGGACTGAACGGCTTGGTGAGGTAGTCGTCAGCGCCCAGATCGAGCGCACGCACCACGTCCTCCTCGGCGGACCGCACCGAAAGGACCAGCACCGGAACCGCGGTGCGTTGCCGCAGGGCGGGCAGGAGCGTCAGTCCATCGCCACCCGGAAGATTGAGATCGAGCACGACGAGCGCGGGCTGCTCCGCTTCGACTGCAGCAAGCGCCGCACTACCGTCGCCAGCCTCGACGACGAGGAAGCCCCCCTGGCGCAGCGCGAAGCCGACGATCGAGCGCAATTCGAAGTCGTCGTCGACCACCAGGATTTTCATCCGGCGGCCTCCAGCGGCAGGGCGATCGAAACCCCCGTGCGCTCCGCGAGGCGATCGAAGGTCAGCGTGCCGCCGTGCCGTTCGACGATCGATCGCGCGATCCAGAGGCCGAGACCGCTGCCCGCCTCCGCCGGCTCCTTCACTGCCCAGCGCTCGAAGCGGGCGGCGCGGCCCGGCTGCGCGCCGACCGGAAAGCCCGGACCGGCGTCCTCCACCCGTACGCGGATCCCCGCTTCGAAGAGCTCGCCGGAGACGCGAATCGTCGTCGCTTCCGGCGCGAACTTGGAAGCGTTGGACAACAGATTGACGAACACCTGCACCAGGCGCTGCGGATCTCCGCGCAAGGCAGGAATCGGAAAAGGTAGCTGGAGCTCGAGCACCTGATGGCGCTGGGTGAGCAGCGGACGGGTCATTTCGCAAGCCTCTTCGAGTACCTCGTCGAGCTCGACCTCGAGCCGGCGGATCGCCAGCTGGCCGGATTCGATCCGGATGCTCTCGAGCAGGTTTTCGATCAGGCGGCGCAGGCGGAGCGTGCCGCTCTCGGCGCTCGTCGCGAGCTCCGCAAGCACGGGATCGGCATCGCCGAGTCGCTCGCGCAGGAGCTCGAGCGAAGCCGCCTGGGCGGCGAGCGGCGTCTTGAGCTCGTGCGCGAGATCGGCGACCACGAGATCGCGCGCCCGGTGCGCCGCCTCGACCGCGGTCTCGTCGCGCATCACCTGCACCTGGATGCCGGCCGAGGGCGGCGAGCTGCGCAGAACGACGGTGCGCTCG
>JBDSRU010000182.1:0-6291 GCA_039929145.1 Thermoanaerobaculia bacterium | reverse complement strand
AGCGCGATGTCGATTCCCGGCCGGTAGCCGGCCTTCTCGATGGCGATCATCAGCAGGTCGAGCGCCTCACGGTTGCTCGCGAGGTTGGGAGCGAAACCGCCTTCGTCACCCACCGCAGTGACCAGGTTCTTGTCTTTCAGCACCTTCTTCAGCGTGTGGTAGACCTCGACCCCCGCCCGCAGCGCCTCGCTGTAGCGCGTGAAGCCGATCGGCACGACCATGAACTCCTGGATGTCGATCGAGTTGTCGGCGTGCGCGCCACCGTTGAGGACATTCAGCATCGGCACCGGCATGACCGTCGCGCCGGGGCCACCGAGATAGCTGTAGAGCGGCAGGCCGGCCTCCGCCACCGCCGCCTTCGCGACCGCCAGGGAGACGCCGAGGATGGCGTTCGCTCCGAGTCGCGCCTTGTTCGGCGTGCCGTCGAGATCGATCAGCGTGCGGTCGATCAGTGCCTGATCGCGCGAGTCCATCTCCTCGAGCTCGGGAGCAATCTCGTCGTAGATGAAGTCGACCGCGGTCGCAACACCCTTGCCGTGATAGCGCGTGCCGCCGTCGCGCAGCTCGAGCGCCTCCCGGCTCCCGGTCGAGGCGCCGGAAGGCACCTGCGCCGTTCCGATGGCACCGCCCGCGAGTGCGCAATCGACCTCGACGGTCGGATTGCCCCGCGAGTCGAGGATCTCGCGCGCGACGATCTCCTGGATCAAGAACATCAGTTGTACCCCCGGAAGTGACGAGCTGAAGCCGCAGAATCAGCCTCAAGGGTAGCGCGAAGGCCCCGCTTTTTCAAGAACTTATCGTGTGCGAGGATTTTCACCATGGACACCGCTGCTGCCGCTGCCGCTGTTTCGCCCGAGCTTCCGCTCTGGACGATGCTGCCGTTCGCATTCATCCTCGCGGCGATCGCCATCGCTCCGTTGCTCCGCGAACACTGGTGGGAGGTGAACCGCAACAAGGCGCTCGTCGTCGGCGCCATCACCCTCCCGTTCGTCGGTTATCTCATCGGCGTTCACGGAGCCGAGGGCATCGCCGAGCTGCGCCATGCCCTGCTCGACTACAGCGCTTTCATGGCCCTTCTGGTTTCGCTCTTCGTGATCTCCGGCGGGATTCACATCCGCGGCTCGCTCGCTGGGACGCCGCTCGCGAATACAGCCCTGCTGGGTATCGGAGCGGTGCTCGCCAACTTCATTGGCACGACAGGCGCATCGATCTTGCTCATTCGCCCGTTCCTGCGCGCCAATGCCGAGCGCCGCGACAAGGTGCACCTGGTCGTCTTCTTCATCTTCATCGTCTCGAACTGCGCCGGCCTGCTGACACCCCTGGGCGATCCGCCGCTCCTCCTCGGCTTCCTCAAGGGCGTGCCGTTCCAGTGGACATTCGGTCTCTACCGCGAGTGGCTTTTCGTGGTCGGCTCACTGCTGCTCGTCTTCAACGTCGTCGATCAGCGCCGCCTGGCGCGCGAAGAGATGAAGACCCCGGGTTCTCTTCTCGAGGAGCTCATCGAGCACCGGCCGCTGCGCATCGACGGCTGGCAGAACCTTTTCTTCCTCGCCGGCATCATCGGAGTGATCGTCGCCAAGGGCAACAACCTCGGGACGAACCCCGGTCCGTGGCCCGCCGGAGTCCAGGAAGGTCTGATGCTCGTTCTCACGCTGGCCGCCTGGTTCACCACCCGGCCGGCGATCCGGCATGCCAACCGCTTTCACTTCGCCCCGATCATCGAGGTCGCCGTGCTGTTTGCGGGAATTTTCATCACCATGATCCCGCCGCTCCTGATCCTCAACTCCCACGGCGGCGCCCTCGGCCTGACGAAGCCCTGGCAATATTTCTGGGCGACCGGAGCCCTGTCGAGCTTCCTCGACAACGCGCCGACCTACCTCGCCTTCGCGGCGGGAGTTTCGGGACAGTTCGGAATCGCGGCGGAGGGCAGCCGATACCTCGCGGAGCTTCTGTCGCGCGGCAGTGAAGCCGCGGCCATTCTTGCGGCGATCTCCTGCGGAGCGGTCTTCATGGGCGCGATGACTTACATCGGCAACGGCCCGAACTTCATGGTCAAGGCGATCGCCGAACACAGCGGGGTGAAGATGCCGAGTTTCTTCGGCTACATGAAGTGGTCGTGCGTCACCCTCCTGCCGATCTTCCTGCTGGTGTCGGTGCTCTTCTTCAGATGACCCTATGGGTGGGCGCGTTAGCGCTGGAAGGCGTAGGAGATCTTGAAGAAGGCCTGCTGTCCGAGCGCCTGGAGCTTGCCGTCGGGGTCCTCGGTGCGCTCGTCACCGATGCCGATGAAGAAGACGGTCTGCCAGTTGAGCTTGTAGGCGAAGACCGCGGAGCCTGAGAAGTCGGCGCTCTCCGGCCGCACGTCGAAGGTATAGAGGCCGGGATCGCGCTCGGTCTTCGCCCACTCGCCGATCAGGCGCAGCCAGCTGCGGGCGTTGAAGTTGTAGACCGCCCGCAGGCGGGCGAGGTCGGCGGTGAACAGCCGGCCGGAGATCGGCTGTCCCGCCTCCACCGTGTCGACATCGAGAGTGCGCCGCGCTGCTGACAGGCCGAGGGCTATGTGATCCGTCGGCTGGAGGTCGGCAGTGACGGTCGCTCCCCAGCCGTCGCCGGGACGGTTGTTGGCGAAGTCCACGTCGTCGCCGTAGACCGCCTGCAGCGTCACCTGCTGCACGACTTTGCCGGGACGCACTTCGAAGCGCGGGCGGAACTGGAAGCGATCGAAGGACTTGCCCTGGTTCGTCACCTCGTCGAATGCGAACTCGACGCGGACGAACGAATTCCACGTCGCGTCGAGGCCAAAGCCCGGGACGATCTCCTGCAACAGGAGCTCGCCTCCTTGAGTCTCCGAGCGATCCGCGAAGGCAAAGAGGCGCAGGCGCGAGACCGGCTTGTCGAGCGGGTGGAAGGTCCTTCCTCCCTCGGCGTAGAGGAAGCGGTAGCCGACCTGCGGCACGAAGCCGTTGTCGGCGCGGAAGTCGTCGGAGAAGTCCTGGTATTGGCCGAAGAGGTCCCACTTCTCGGTGGAATGCTGAGCCGAGAGCTTGGCGGCATAGCCGTCGAGCTTCCGGCCGTCCCATTCGGTCGCGAGATCGGGCCGGGTAGGCGTCTCGCTCGACGAAAACAGGAGCTGTCCAGACAGGGTGTCTTGCGGTGTCGGACGCCATTCGAAGTCGGGCCCCGCGACATGGTTCGAGCCGCCGCCGTCGCCGCTGTCGTTCTCGCGCCCGGTGTAGAGGAAGCTCACGAACGCCTTGGAGAAGTCGTGCCGGGCCCGCGTCACGGCAACGTAGGAGGAGAAGTCCTGGTCGGCGAAGCCCGAGCCTTCAGGCCCCGGGAGGATGACCGCGCCGCCGCCGCGATCCTGCCCGACGAGCACCGTGTACTTGTTGGATTCGGTGCCGCCGGTGGCGCGCAGGCCGAAGCGCGGCGAGGTGAAAGTCCGGGTGTAGACCGCCTGGATCGGCGTCTGCAGGAGATTGACGCCCTCGAGGAAGAACGGGCGCTTCTCGGGATAGAAGAGAGCGAAGCGCTCGTTGGCGGTGATCTGCCCGGCGTCGGACTCGATCTGCGAAAAGTCGGGATTGATCGTCGCGTCGATCGCCATCGAAGGGTTCGGGATCCACTTGGCGTCGACCCCGCCCTCGAAGTCGGTCGAACCCCAGGCGAGCGGGCTGCCGAGCCCGTTCTCGGGTTCCGCCGCCTGGTTCGCCGCGAGGTAGGGCGCGACGACGTAGTGCGCGCCGCTGGGCAGGCCGGCGAGGCCGATGAGTGGGCGCGAATTGCAGATGAAACAACTCGAGTCGCGCGGCATGCGCGAGGTGAACATCTGGTAGCGAAAGTCGCGCGGCCGGTTGCGGTAGAGCAGGATTCCCCACTGCGACGGATCCGGATCGGTATAGCGCATCGAGGAGAACGGAATCCGGATCTCGAGCACCCATCCGGTGGCGGTGATCCGCGCCGCGCTGTCCCAGAAGTAGTCGGGCGAGTCGTCCTCTCCCGAGGCGTCGTTGGTCAGCGCGTCGTACTGGATGCCGCGCGCGTTGGCGAGGAAGAGCTGCGCCGTGTGGCCGTCGTTCTGCGAGTCGATGATCACGCCGCCGTAGTCGGTGTAGGAGCGCACGTTGTCGCGATCGCCCAGCGGGGCGCGGATGTCCTTCGGGTTGGGCTCGTCGAACTCGAAGGCGGCATAAAGGAACTCGCCGTCGTAGGCAAGGTAGGCGACGCTCTTCACCTTGGGCGGAATGTTGTCGCCCGGGTTGGTCTCCAGCCAGTCGGTGATCGGCGGGATCTCTTTCCACGCCGGATCGGAGAGATCGCCGTCGACGACGATCGGCGTAGCGACCCGTGAAATAGGGATCTCCGGCCCCATCGCCGCGTAGACGGCGGCCGGAGCGAGCAGCGCGGCGGAGAGCAGCAGAGCGCGCAGCGCGCGGCGGGCTGGAAGGCACAGAAGGTCCATGCGGAGTTGATACGGGCGGCCGGGCCTTCGGGTTACCGGAGAACCGAAGAAGCTTCCCCTTGACAGCCCGCGCCGCCTTCTATAACCTTTGCGTTATGCAACTGTCTGGTTATGCACAAGCCGCGGCAATGCCCTCAGCCGGCCTCGATGCCACCTTCGCCGCGCTCGCCGACCCGACGCGACGCGCGATCCTCGCCCGGCTCGCCACCGGCGACGCCTCGGTCGCCGAGCTCGCCGCGCCGTTCGCCATCTCCCAGCCGGCGATCTCGAAGCACCTCAAGGTCCTCGAGCGCGCCGGTCTGGTGACGCGCGGCATCGACGCGCAGCGGCGGCCGTCGCGCCTCGAGGCGCGCCCGCTCGCCGAAGTCCACGAATGGCTCGAGCGCTATCGCGAATATTGGGAGGCGTCCTTCAGGCAGCTGGACAGCCTGCTCGTCGAGCTTCAGCAGCGTGACCGCAAGCCGGGCGATCCGACGAGGCAAACGAAACCGAAAGGAGCCAAGGGATGAAGGACCTCGGCAAGCTGCAGATCACCACCCCGAGCGATCGCGAGATCGCCATGAGCCGTGAGTTCCGGGCACCGCAAGCGCTGGTCTGGGAGGCCTATACCCGGCCGGAGCACCTGACCCGGTGGCTCGGCGTGCACAACGGCTGGACCTTCCCCATCTGCGAGATGGACCTCCAGGTCGGCGGCAACTATCGCTGGGTCTGGCGGTCGCCGAACGGCATGGAGATGGCGATGGGCGGTGTCTATCGCGAGATCGCCCCGAGCCGCCGGATCGTCTGCACCGAACGATTCGACAACCCCTGGTACGAGGGCGAGGCGGTCGACACGGTCGAGTTCGTCGAGAAGTCCGGGGTGACCACGCTGACCATGACCGTGCTCTACGACTCGAAGGCGATCCGCGACGCGGTGCTGCAGTCGCCGATGGAGAGCGGCGTCGCGGCAGGTTTCGACAAGCTCGAAGCGCTCCTGCCGTCGTTCGCATCCGCCTGAGACCAGAGGGGGCCGATGATGCGCGAAGCGATGCCACAATTTCTGAATCTCTCGAGTCCGCCGTGAGTCCGAAAACCGACCGCAAAGCTTCGACCCCCCAAGCTCCGGCGCGTGGCGCCGGAGCGGTCCGTAAACCTCCGGCGCGTGGCGCCGGGGCCGCTGGAGCGATCCCCGCCGATCTTCCATCGGCGCTCGCGGCGCTCGAAGGTCTCGCGACGAAGAAGACACTCGACGGCATGGCGCGCTACGGCCTGCCGACGGAGCGGGCACTTGGCGTCACGGTGGCTGACATCCAGAAAGTGGCGAACGGTCTCGGCCGCAGCCACACTCTCGCCGCCAAGCTCTGGCAGAACGGTCTCTTCGAGGCGCGCATGCTCGCCGCCTACGTCGACGATCCGCAGGAGATCAGCGCGGCGCAGATGGAGCGCTGGGCGCGCGACTTCGACAACTGGGGGATCTGCGACACGGTCTGTTTTGTGCTCTTCGATCGCTCGCCCCACGCCTGGAAGATGGTCGAGGCCTGGGCCGGGCGACCCGAGGAGTACGTCAAGCGGGCCGCGTTCGCTCTCCTCTGGGGGCTGACGAGACATGACAAGGAGGCTGCCGACGCGCGCTTCCTCCGCGGTCTCGAGCTCATCGAAGCCGGAGCCCAGGACCAACGCCACATGGTGAAGAAGGCGGTGAACATGGCGCTGCGCGCGACCGGCAAGCGCAATGAAGCGCTCCGCCAGGCGGCGGCCGTCGTCGCCCGCCGGCTCGCCAGCTCCACCTCGCCGACGCCGCGCTGGGTGGGAAAAGACGCCCTGCGCGAGCTTGCACCGAAACCGCAAGT
>JBDSRU010000181.1:0-6015 GCA_039929145.1 Thermoanaerobaculia bacterium | reverse complement strand
CGCGCCCACCGCTTCGAGCATCCACTTCACCAGCGGGCCGGGGAAGCCGTTCATCGCCGTGAGCTCGAGTCCGGTCTCCTCGACGATCACCGGCCTCCCGCTGACGCCAAAGGCCTGCTCGCCCTTGGCGCGCAGTACCACTTCCATGTCGAGCGACTGGATCTCCGGCAGATCGAGCGCGATGGCGTCGAGTTGCACTCCAGCCGCGGCGGTGAGCCGGCGCGCCTCGGCAAGCTTCGACGGATTGCCGGTGACCAGAAGCAGGGAGGCCGGCGATCGGGAGAGGTGGCCGAAGATGTGGGCGGTCAGGTCAGCTCCGCAGCACGCGATAGGCGTGCACACGCTGCTGCAGGCCCTTGAGCTGGAATTCGCCGAGCGCCTCCGTCGGATAGGCGCCGGCCAGCAGGCGATGGGTTTCGCCGCCGATGGTGATCTCGCCCGGCTCGCCGACGCCCGATTCGAGCCGTGCCGCGACGTTCACCGTGTTGCCGAGCACCGTGTAATCGACGCGTTTCCGGCTGCCGACGTCGCCGACCATCACCGGGCCGCTCTGGATCGCGATTCGCACTTCGAGCGTCGGCAATCCCGCGGCGGCGCGCTCGAGGTTGAGCGCCTTCTGCGCCGCCTGGATCTGAAGCGCCGCCTGGACCGCGCGGCGCGCGTGGTCAGGCTGCGCCACGGGCGCGCCGAAGAAGGCCATGACGCAGTCGCCGATGAACTTGTCGAGCGTGCCGCCGGCGGCGAAGATCGCCTCGACGGCGTGGGTGAAATAGGCCTCCAGCATCTCGGCCACTTCGGCCGGCGAAGCCTTTTCCGAGATCGGAGTAAAGCCGGCGAGGTCGGCGAACATCACGGTCGCTTCGGCGAGCTTCATCTTTCCGACCGTGGGTTCCGCCGCGCTCGGCGTGAATTGAACGATGCTCTCGATGACCGCCGGCGAGTGGTAGCGCTCGAGTCGGCTGCGCACCAGACGCTCGAACTCCACCGTCTTGGCGTAGCGCAGGCGCTCGACCGCGACTGCCGCGTAGTTGGCGAGCGCGGTCAGCAGGTCGAGGTCTTTCTCGTTGAACGTCCCGGCGTGGAACGGTGTATCGACCTGGAAGACGCCGATGATCTTCTCGCCCGACCAGAGCGGCGTGCACATCGCAGCCCGGATCTGGTGGATGCGGATCGAGTCACCGCCCGCCAGGCGCTGGTCGGAGAGCGCGTCGTAGGTCAGGAGCGCCACCCGGTCGCGCATCACCTGCTCGACCATGGTCTGCGAGACCGGCACCTCGCTCTGCGGCCGGAACTCGAGGCGCTCCTTGGTGCGCGCCAGCTCGCAGACCGTTTTGCCGGTTGCCTCGTCGAGCAGCAGGATGAAGCCGCGGTCGACCGGCAGCGCCTCGAAGGCGATGTCCATCACCCGCGACAGCACCTCGTCGACCGAGTCGGAGCGGATGAGCAGCCGCGCCAGCCGCGTCATGAAGCCGAAGATCTTGCTCGAGTAGGCCTCGTCGAGGTCCTTGCGTTTGTTGGTCCGCGACTCGCCCGAGCTCTTGCCGTCGAGCCCCCAGGCGGCGCTGAAGTCGGCGAGCGAGCGCACGATGGTCGCCGTGCCGACCGGCACCTGGGGCACGGGCGGTGTCTTCGGCGGGCCGGCGGTCGGGAGCCTGGCGCCGGCGTTCGAGATCGGCGCCTCCCGCACCTCTTCCACCTGGAGCTCGAAGATGCCGACCTTGACCCGGTCGCCGGGCTTCAACATGGCGCGCTTGCTGACCACGCTATTGACCTGGATGCCGTTGGTCGACATCAGATCCTGCACGAACCAGCTGCCGCTCTCGTGGCGGATGACGGCGTGGCGGCGCGAAACCGAAAAATCGGCGAGCACGATCTCGTTCTCGGTCCCCCGCCCGATGCGCAGCTCATCAGCGGCGAGCGCCAGCATCTCGTCCCTGCCTTGAACTGCCCAGCGCAACCGGAGCACCGTCGGGATCACCTCGCCTTTCGATCTTAACCCGCATTCCCCGTTGCCCTTCCCCCGAGGCCGCGGGGAGGACGACTTCGGCCGCCGCGAGATTCTCGCGGACCTGCGCACGGCGCTTTGTTATCCTCGTCCGGATGAGTCCCCGCACCGAACCGGCAGCCGACACCGCCTCCGAACAGCCCCAGAACCCGCTCTACGAACGCTACGCCTCGCGCGAAATGGCGGCGATCTTCTCGAGCTCTCACCGCTTCGCGACCTGGCGCCGGATCTGGATCCTGCTGGCGCGCAGCCAGGCCGAGCTCGGCCTGCCGATCCGCGGCGAGCAGATCGCCGCCCTCGAAGCGGCCGCGCCCGGGCTCGATCTCGCCCGCGTCGCCACGCTCGAACGGCAGACGCGCCACGATGTCGTCGCCCACCTGCGGCACTTCGCGGAGCAGGCCGAAGCCTTCGAGCCGGGCGCCGGCGGCATCCTGCACCTCGGGGCGACCAGCGCCTTCATCACCGACAACACCGACCAGCTGTTGATGCGCGAAGGCCTCGAGCTGCTGCGCAGCCGGATCGCGACCGCCCTCGCCGGCCTCGCCACTTTCGCCCGCTCCCATCGCGCCCTCCCCTGTCTCGCCTACACCCACTTCCAGCCGGCGCAGCTCACGACGGTCGGCAAGCGCGCCTGCCTCTGGGCGCACGATCTCGTGCTCGACCTCGCCGAGATCGAGCACCGCCTGGCGACGGTGCGCTGCCGCGGCGTGAAGGGAACGACCGGCACCCAGGCGAGCTTCCTCACGCTTTTCGCCGGCGATCACGGCAAGGTGCGCGAGCTCGATGCCAGGGTGGCCTGCGGACTGGGTTTCACCGGCAGCGTCGCGGTCTCTGGGCAGACCTACACCCGCAAGCTCGACAGCCAGTTCCTCGCGACCCTCTCCGGCGTCGCCGAGAGCTGTCACAAGATGGGGACCGACCTGCGCCTCCTGCAGGGCGTCGGCGAGCTCGCCGAGCCGTTCGACGAGCACCAGGTCGGCTCGTCGGCGATGGCCTACAAGCGCAATCCGGTGCGCGCCGAGCGGATGTGCGGCCTGGCGCGGCGGATCATGACCGACGCCCTGAACGGCCCGATCAACGCCGCCACGCAGTGGCTCGAACGCAGCCTCGACGACTCCGCCAACCGGCGGCTCGTCCTGCCCGATGCTTTTCTGGCTTGCGACGCCATCCTCGGCCTCGCGGGCCACATCGCCGCTGGACTGCGGGTGAACGCCGGAATGGTGGCGGCGCGGGTCGCCCGCGAGCTGCCTTTCATGGCGACCGAGACGCTGCTCATGGAGGCTGTTCTGCGCGGCGGCGACCGGCAGGCTCTGCACGAGCGCATCCGCACGCACTCGTTTGCCGCCCAGGAGGCCGTGGCCCGGGGGCAGGAGAACCCCCTCCTTGCTACAATCGCCGCTGACGCCGACTTCCGCCTCAACGCCGAAGAGATCGCCCGCTGGGTCGATCCCCAGGCTTTCTCCGGCAGGTCGGCGGAGCAGGTGGACGATTTCCTCGCCGACGTCGTGAGCCCGGCCCTGGCCGGGCTCGCCGCCGCCGAGGTCGAAGCGCCCCGCATCTAGCCGGGAGCGCGGCCGCGATGGCCGCAGCCTTCGGCACGGGGCGAGCCCGATGCGATGCCTCCCACTCGCGCCATCGCCTCCGCCCCTCTGCTGATGGGCCTTCTTGTCCTCGGCGGCTGCGCCACCTCCGGACCGCGCCCGACGCCGCGCGGAGCGCTCGCCGTCGAGAGTGGCGTCGCCTCCTGGTACGGGCCCGGCTTCGACGGCCGCATGACCGCCTCAGGAGAGCGCTACAACATGCATGCCGCCACGGCGGCGCACCGCACGCTGCCGTTCGGCACGGTGCTCGAAGTGCGCAACCTCGACAACGGACTCAACACGCGGGTACGGATCAACGATCGCGGCCCGTTCAAGAAGGACCGGATCGTCGATCTTTCGCTCGCCGCCGCCCGCGCCATCGGTATGGTCGGTCCGGGGACGGCGCGGGTGGAGCTGCGGACGATCGTTCTCGGCGGCGGCGACCGGCTGTATGTCGTCCAGGTCGGCGCCTTCCAGGAGCGGGCGCTCGCCGACGCGCTGGTCGCGCGTCTGCGGCCCTTGCACCCCGAAGTCGTCTTGCGCTCCGACGAGGTCTGGCACCGGGTGCAGCTCGGCGCGTTCGACGACCCCGACGCCGCAGCGGAGCTGGCGCGGAAGCTCTCGCGCCAGGGTTACGCGGCGCTGGTGATCGGCGCTTCGGCCTCTGCGGCCGCTACCCCACCGGCCTTCTGACCGAAGGATTCACCGCCGCCGCCGGCACCTCGCCGTCGAGCGCCGCCAGGACCATGTGGGCGGTCTCGATCGCGATGCGCTCCTGCGCCTCCCGGGTCTGGGCGCCGATGTGCGGCGTCGCCACGACCTTCGGGTGCCCGGTGAGCGCATGGCGCAGGGTCGGCTCGTCTTCGTAGACGTCGAGCCCGGCGCCGGCGATCTTCCCCGCTTCGAGAGCGGCGAGCAGCGCGTCCTCGTCCACCAGACCGCCGCGGCCGCAATTGATGAACAGCGCGGTCGGCTTGAGCAGGCCGAGCCGCCGGGCGTCGATCAGATTCTTCGTCGCCTTGTTGAACGGAGTGTGCAGCGTGACGACGTCGCTCTGCGCGAGGAGGTCGTCGAGCGCCAGCAGCTCGACGCCGAGGCGCTTCGCCTGCTCCGGCTCGAGGAACGGATCGTAGGCGACGACGCGCATCTCGAAGGCGAGCGCCCGCGCGGCGACCCGCTGACCGATGCGGCCGAGGCCGACGATGCCCAGAGTCTTGCCCTGGAGCTCGAAGCCGACGAAGGTCTTGCGATCCCACTCGCCGCGCTTCATCGAGGCGTCAGCCGCGGGAAGGCTGCGCGCCAGACCGAGGAGCAGAGCGAAGGTGTGCTCGGTGGCCGAAACCAGATTGGCGTTCGGCGCGTTCACCACCAGCACGCCGCGCTCGGTGGCGGCGTCGACGTCGACGTTGTCCACGCCGACTCCCGCGCGACCCACCACGCGGAGCTTGTGCGCGGCTTCGAGCAGCGCACGGGTGACCTTGGTGGCACTGCGCACGACCAGCGCGTCCACTTCCGCGACGAGCTCCGGCAGGCGCGCACGCTCGTCGGCCGCGACCACTTTCACGTCGGCGCCGGTGGCGCGCAGAATGGCGACGCCCGACTCTTCCAGTTGATCCGCAATCAGTATTCGCGTCATGAAGCGATCTCCTCGTCGATCGCGGCGAGCAACGCCGCGAGATCCGTCGTTTGAACTTCTCCCATGTGGCCGATCCTGAAAGTCGATTCCTTGAAGCGGCCGTAGCCACCGCCGAGCGTGAAACCGCGCCGCTTGAGCGCCGTGACCAGGGCTCGTGCCTCGACGCCCGCCGGCGGACGGAGGCAGCTCACGGTCGGCGAGCGTCCGGCGACGGCCGAGGCGAAGGTGAATCCTCGCGCCACCGCCCAGTCGGCGGTCTGGCACTGCATCGCGCCGTGCCGCGCCCAGCGCGCCGCCATCCCTTCGCGGGCGATCCGCTCGACCTGCAGGTCCAGCGCCCAGGCGATCGAAACCGCGGCGGTGGTGATCGGACCGCCTTCGCGGTGTTTGTCGCGATAGCGCAACAGATCGCCGTAGTAGCCGCGGTGCGGAATCGCCGCAGCATGGCGCTCGGCGCGCTCCGAAAAGGTGAAGAGGGTCAGCCCGGGCGGGGTCGCGAGTCCCTTCTGCGAGCCGGCGAAGACGAAGTCGAGCCCCCAGGCGTCGGTTTCGAGGTCTGCCCCGGCGAGCGACGAGACGGCGTCGACGAGAATCAGCGCCGCCGACTCCTCGCGCACGACGCGCGCGATCTCCTCGATCGGGTTGATGACTCCGGTCGAAGTCTCGTTGTGTGCCACCGTGACCGCTTCGTAGCGCTTGCGGCGCAGTGCCTGACGGACGAGCGCCGGATCGACGATCTCTCCCCAGGGTGCGGCGATCTGATCGCTCTCGCGGCCGAGCGACTTGCCGATGTC
>JBDSRU010000180.1:0-5353 GCA_039929145.1 Thermoanaerobaculia bacterium | reverse complement strand
ATCCGCACCGATGAGGATCTCAAGCGCGCGGCGGGTCGGGCAAAGCCCGGTGAAGCGCCGCCGCGTACCGGCGGCTACTATGACGTCGATCCTGCGGTCGCCGCAGCTGCGGCTGCCGCTGCCGCCGGCGGATCTGAGGCCCCTGCCTCCGTGGTGACCGAAGCGGTTCCCGTGGTGCCCGAGGCGGTTCCCAACACCGAGGCCATCGCCCCCGTCGCGACCGAAGCCGTCCCTGATACCGAGGCCGCCACCGGCGGCGCCGAGGAGGCCTGACGATGCAACCGTTCAAGTCAGGCCCCCGCGGGGGCAAGAAGGGCCCGGGCAAGGGCAAGCCGGCGGCGAAGAAGAAGACTTTCTTCCGTCGCAAGAAGGTCTGCCGCTTCACGGTCGAGCACATCGAATACATCGACTACAAGGATGTGAAGCTGCTTCAGCAGTACATCCTCGAGCGCGCCAAGATCCTGCCGCGTCGGATCTCCGGCAACAGCGCCCGGCACCAGCGAATGGTGCAGGCGGCCATCAAGCGTGCTCGTCACCTGGCGCTGATTCCCTACACGACCGACTAGGAGCCGGAGATGAAAGTCATCCTGATGAGCGATTTGCGTCACCGCGGCCGGCGCGGGCAGGTAGTCGAAGTCAAGCCGGGCTTCGCCCGCAACTTCCTGCTGCCTCATGGCCTCGCCTTGCTGGCTTCGCCGGGCAACATCAAGCGTTTCGAGCACGAGAAGAAGAAGATCGATGCGCGCCACGACGCTGCCCTCGAGGTCGCGAGCGCGGAAGCAGCGCGAATCTCCGCAGTCAAGCTCGAGATGAAGAAGCGCGCGATGGAAACCGGCACCTTGTACGGCTCGGTCTCGGTCTCCGACATTGTCGCGGCCCTGCACGAGAAGGGCATCGACGTCGACCGCCGCCAGGTCGATCTCGTCGGCGGCATCAAGTCGGTGGGCGAACACGTCGTTCGCGTGGAGCTCCATGCCGACGTCGTCGCGGAGCTGGCCGTATCCGTCGCCGCCGAAGACTAGAAGCGTGAAGGGGAGCGAGCCGCATCGCGAGCAGTCGCCGCCGATGGCGGGTGCGGGCGCTTCTCAACCGACGATCGAGCGATTTCTCGGCGATCCGACAAGAAGTATCGAAGACTGGCGATGGCTGTGGGCCGGGGACGAGGCGTTCCCGATTCGCAGCCATCGCGGTTTTTTGGGCAGCCTCGTCGTCCTCTGGAAGCGTCTGGCGAGGCCGTTCGTGCAGGCGCCGCAACGCGATCTCTGGGACCGGCAGCGCGTCTTCAACCTCGTTCTGCTCGAGTATCTGCAGCGTGGTGAGGACATCCGCAAGCAGGTCACCGAAGTTCATGAGCATCGCATCAATCATCTGGATGCCGTCTATCGCGATGGTCTGAACGAGATCATGCAGCACAACGACGCGCTTTTCGCGCGCGTCGATCAGAAGCTCGACTTCATGCGCCGCGAGACCCGCGCCATCTGGGGCCGGCTCGGAGCGGCTTTGGCGATCGCCGAGAAGGGCGGGCTGCCGGCGGTCGTCAAGGCGCAGGAGGAGCACGTCTACGTCGAGCTCGAGCGCCGCTATCGCGGCACAGAGGAAGAGATCGGCGAACGCATCTCGCGATTCCTTCCGAACCTGGAAGGGCGCGGCGAAGTGCTCGACCTTGGTTGCGGACGCGGCGAAGCGTTGTCGGTACTTCAAGGTCGCGCTATCGCGGCCCGCGGCGTTGACCTCTCGGCTTCGATGGTCGCTGAATGCCGGCGCAAGGGCCTGGCCGCCGAAGAGGGTGACCTCCTGGAGTACCTGGCCGCGGTCCCCGAGGGTCGGTTCGGCGGAATCGTCTCGTTCCACGTCATCGAGCATCTTCCGCCCGAAGTTCTCGATCGCCTCGCTCGCCTGGCCTGGCGCGCACTTCGCCCGGGCGGCATTCTGATTCTCGAGACTCCGAATCCGCTGTCGCTGGTCGTGGCGGCGCGAAACTTCTGGCTCGATCCGACGCATCGGCGTCCGGTTCATCCCGAAAGTCTGAAATTGAGCCTGGAGCTGGCGGGATTCGAGCCCGTGGAACGGATCGACCTGCGCCCCTTTCCGGAAATCGAACGCCTGCCGGAGATTCGCGTCGAAGCGGTCGCCGCCGAGCAGCGCGCTCTCGCCTTCGAGATCAACTCGGTGCGTGACCGCATCGACGATCTGCTGTTCGGTTGTCAGGACTACGCCATCCTCGCCACCAAGCCGTCCTGAATCGGCCGGCTCGCAGCCTGGCCTCCAGCTTCTACTCGGCGCCCTCTCCTCCCGTGACAACCACCGGGAAGCTCTCGTCCGTCAGGCCGTCGGGCATACGCTCGCGATCCTTGGCGGCGTAGAACGGACGCTGTTGCGCCCAGGGCAGGTCGAGAATCCGCGACCAGCGCGCCTCGTAGAGTCGATCCGGTCCGGTGCCGGCGAGAAAGGCCTCGTGGATGGTCTTCGCGGCGGCGGGAGTCGCGGCGAGGCCGGTGCGATACTCAACGGAGCGGAACTCGACGCCCGGCGGAACCGCAAAACGGTCACCTTGCTGCAGCCAACCTTCCTTGAGTCCGCTCTCCGCGAGCTCGCGCCAGATCGGAATCGCCGCTTCCGCGCCGGTCATCTTCTTGCCGAGCGTGCGCTTCTGGTCGTATCCGACCCAGACCAGCATGGTGACGTGCGGGGTATAGCCGACGAACCAGGCGTCAGTGTAGTCGTTGGTCGTGCCGGTCTTGCCCGCGATGTCGAGGGGCAGGTCCGCGAGCCGAGCGCCGGTGCCGCGGTCGACCACTCCTTCGAGCATGGAGGTCAGCACGAAGGCAGTGGCCGGTTCGAGCGCCTTCGTCGCCTCCACCTGGTGTTGCTCGAGCACAGTGCCACTGCCGGACACGACTCGCTCGACGAAGTACGGCTTGACCAGCACACCCTGGTTGGCGAAAGTCGCGTAGGCCGCCGCTACTTCGAGCGGCACCAGATCGGCTGAGCCGAGCGCCAGGCTCGGATACGGCGGCAGCGTCGAGGTGATGCCGCAACGCTGAGCGAAGTCGATGGCGCGCTGGGCGCCGATCAGATCCATGAGCTTCACCGAAGTGACGTTGACCGACAGCTCGAGCGCCCTGCGCAGCGTCAGCATGCCGTAGTAGCGGCGGTAGTAGTTGCGCGGACTGTAGGTGGGCAGCCCGTCGGCGCCGGGGAAGAGCGCCGGCGCGTCGAACAGGGTGTCGGCCGGTGTGAAGCCGTTCTCGAGCGCGGCGCCGAAAACGAACGGCTTGAAGGATGATCCGACCTGCCGCAACGCCTGCGTGGCGCGATTGAAGCGGCTGCGGTGGAAGTCCCACCCTCCCACCATGCCGCGAATCGCGCCGGTCGCGGATTCGAGGACGATCGCCGCGCCTTCGACCTGCGGCTCCTGCTCGAGCATCCAGTAAGGTGCTTCTGGCTTCTTGGGATCGTGGGCCAGGCGGAACCAGGCGATATCGCCGACTCGCAGCACCTCCGCCGGGGACCTGCGCTGGGTCCAGGCGACGCCCGGCGACCGCACCGCGATCGTCCCCTCGGGGGTCCGGACCCGGGTCTCCTGGGGACTGTTTTCGAGCACCAGGCCGGGGACCCAGGATTCGGGGACCGGGTTCCTGCCCGCCGCCGCCTCGAGGGCCTCACCTTCGAGATCGAGGCGCTGCCCGCGCGCAATGGCGCCGCGATAGCCGCGCCGGTGATCGAGCCGCAGGAGCCCGGAGCGGAGCGCGCTTTCCGCCGCTGCCTGGACGCGCAGATCGATCGAGGTCTGTACCTGAAGACCTTCGTGGTAGAGCCGATCGACGCCGTAGGTCTGCTCGAGATGCTTGCGCACCTCTTCGGCGAAAAATGGCCCAACCTCGACCTGGCGCGGAGCGCGAACGACCACCAATGGACTTGCGATCGCCTGCCGGTGCTGCTCGGGGGTGATGAAGCGCTCGGCGAGCATGCGATTGAGCACGTAGTTGCGACGCGCAACCACCTGGTCGGGATGACGGTAGGGGCTGAACTGGCTCGGGCGCTGGACGATACCGGCGAGAGTCGCCGCTTCGGGCAGGCTCAGCTCGCCGACTCCGTGTCCGAAATAGGAGCGCGCTGCGCTCTCCATGCCGTAGTTGCCGTGGCCGAGGAAGACGACATTGAAATACATCGCCAGGATCTGCTGTTTGGAGAGCTGCTTCTCAAGCTCGACGGCCAGGAAGGCTTCGGAGACCTTGCGCCGCCAGCTCTTCTCGTCGGTGAGAAAGAGCTTGCGAGCGAGCTGCATGGTGATCGTCGATGCGCCCTGGGCGTGGCGTCCGCGGCGCAAGTTGACCAGCACCGAGCGCACGATTCCCAGGGCATCGATGCCGCCGTGGCGGAAGAAATTTCCATCTTCGGCGGCGAGCAACGCATCGCGCAGGAGCGGCGGAATCTCCTCCTGGTCGAGCATGAGACGGCGCTCGCGCGCGTAGGAAGCGAAGGCGACTTTGCTCTCGCGGTCGTAGATCTGGGTGACGAGCTTCGGGCTGAAGCTGGCTATGGCATCGACGCGCGGAACGTGGATGGCCGCTGCGATGCCGATTCCGGCGGCGGCCCCGCAGGCGACGGTGGCGAGGAACTGGAGCAGCCAGCGCCGTTTGCGCGCGGGCTTCGCTGGCGTCCGGATCGGGGGGGCCGGCGGCCTGTCTCGGGGCGATTCCTCGGGCGGCACCGACGATGACGACACGACGCCCATTATAGTCTTCCCGTTCGATGGAGGACCGAGTGATGAACGAATCCCTGCCGCCCATGCCACCGCCCACCGCGAAACCGTTCGCCCCCGAGAAGATGACCGGCGGAGGAGGGTGTCAGAAGTCGCTGCTCATCGGTTGCGGCCTGCTCTCCCTGCTTCTGGGCATCGCCGCCGTGGTTTTCGTGGTGAATGCGAAGGCTGTGCTCGCCTACGCCATGAATCAGCTCCGGGCGGAGGTCGTGGCGCATCTGCCCGAGGACGTCGGCGAATCCGAGCGCCAGCGGATCGAAACCGGCTTCGATGCCGCATTGGCGCGGATTCGCAGCGGGGAGCTCGACCCGGCGGCGCTGCAGGATCTTCAGAAGCGACTCACCGGAGCGGCATCTGCCTCGGCGTCCCGACGATTGACGGCGGAGGAGGTGACCGCGCTGATCGCCGCTCTCGAGAAATTCAATCAGAAGGGGCCCGAAGCAGCCCCTGCGCCGACCGAAGGCACCGGAGAAGGCGCAGCCGCGCCCGACGGAGAGACCGACGCTGTACCCGTCGACGCGGAAAGGCCGCCCGCGCCTTGAGCCGATTCGAGCTCATCTCGCCGTTTTCGCCGGAAGGCGACCAGCC
>JBDSRU010000179.1:0-7278 GCA_039929145.1 Thermoanaerobaculia bacterium | reverse complement strand
GGGCGCGCGTCAACCTCCGCGCGCCCGCGTCCTTTTTTTCGAAATCTTCGCCGTGCGCTTCGGGCGCTCTCCTGTTTCGATGATGCCAACCTTGGCGAGCGCGGCGCTCGTGAGCTCTTGCTGCACTGCGAAGTATTGCGCCCAGGGGTCGCGCGCCCGGGATCGCAAACGGCGGGGCAGCGTCTCGATCGTCCAGCGCCCGGGCGCGGCCCGCGCGAGCTCCGCCCACGCAATCGGAGCCGCGACGGTTCCTCGCGCCCTGGCCCGCGGCGAATAGGGAGCGATCGCGGTCGCGCCGCGAGCGTTTCTCAGGTAGTCGACGTAGATGCGCCGATCGCGCGCCCCCTTGGCGGCGCGATCGACATAGCGCTCCGGCGAGGCGAGAGCGAGCGCGTGAGCGATCCCTGCTGCGAACGCCTTGACTTCTGGCCAGCGCCTTCTGGGGAGGAGCGGCACGACGACATGCACTCCCTTTCCTCCTGAGAGGAGCGCGAAACTCTGCAGGCCCAACTCTTCGAGCAGCGCGCGCACGAGTCGGGCGCCAGCGACGACCTGCTTCCAGACAACGCCGGGACCGGGGTCGAGATCGAAAACCAGACGGTCCGGATACTCGAGTCGCGGCGCTCGCGCTCCCCAGAGGTGAAGCTCGACGACGCCCGCCTGCGCCAGGCCGACGAGACCAGCGACCGAGTCGATCTGCGCGTGCGCGGTGCTGCTCTCGCCAGGCTCCGACACTTCCACCGGCTCGACCCCTGGAGTCTTCGCCGTCCAGTGTTTCTGAAAGAAGCACGGCTCGCGGGCCCCGCCGGGGCACCGCAGAAAGGCGAGCGGTCGATCTCGCAGATGGGGCTCGAGGTGCGGCCAGACGGCGGCGAAGTACCGTGCCAGATCTACTTTCGCAAGCTTCGAGTCGGCGAAGAGAAGTCGTTCCGGGTGAGAGATCGGGACGCCCTCCACCTGGACGTCGCCGCGTCCCGGTCGAGCCCTGGAGACTGTCGCGGCTCCGCGCGTCGTTTGCGCGCCACGCTCCGGCACCTCCCGGCGTACCTCGGCTGCGACCTTGTCTTCCCGGAGGCCTACGAACGAGGGATGGCGCAGACGACCGTCTGCGGTCCATTCGCTGAAGCGGACCTCGGCGACGAGGGCGGGACGGACCCAATGCACCGCCGCGGTGTCGGGCAAGGGCCCGGAAATCGAGGGCCGGTCCGACTCGAGCTTCCGCAATCGCCGCAAGAGATCGCGACGCGTGGAGCGGTCGAATCCGGTGCCGACGCGCCCAGCGTAGGTGAACCCACCTCGCGCCTCCCGGACAGCGAGGAGCAAAGCCCCGAGCTCGCCCAGCTCACCCGCGCGCGCCATGGTCGTGCGTGCAAGGGTGTAGCCCGCGATCACCAGCTCTTGACGTTGGTGGCACTTGATCTTCAGCCAGTCTCGCCCGCGCCCGGAGCGGTAGGGGGCGTCGGTGCGCTTGCTCACGATTCCTTCGAGGCCCTTCTCCCGCGCCGAGGCCAGCCTCTCGTCTCCGCGGCCGACCTGGTGCGGGCTTGGGCGCACCCGCGAACGTGCGGGGAGCGTCGCCAGCAGGAGCTTCAGCCGCCGTTTGCGCTCGATGAGCGGCAGGGTCCGCAAGTCCTCGCCGTCGAGAGTGAGGAGATCGAACGCGATGAAGCTTAGTCCGCGCCGGGCGACAGTGCCGGGCGCCTCCCCGAGCGCCGCCTGCAAGGCCTGGAAACGGCTTCTTCCGTCTTCGGTGACAATCAGCTCGCCGTCGAGCAACGCACTCTCACCGCCCAGCTCCGAGAGCGCCATCGTGATCTCCGGGAGACGGTCGCTCCAGTCGGCGCCCGATCGCGACCACAGACTGACCGCGTCGCCTTGGCGCGCCGCGAGAAGCCGGTAGCCGTCCCATTTGGTCTCGTGCAGCCAATCATTTCCAGCCGGCGGTTGGGAGACGAGGGTGGCAAGGGAGAAAAGCGCTGCCGCCGCCTCGGAGGGAGGACCGGACGGCCGATGCCCCGGCGGGGAAGCACGCCGTCCTGCGGCGGCCCGCGGCGCGGCGCCGCCAGCAGGAGGGGCGCCCGTGTCCTTGCCACGAAACAGCAGCCAGTTGGGCTTGCCGCGCGACGCCGAGGCTGTATCTTTTGCGAGCCGCACGAGGTGCCACTCTCCCGCGAGCTTTCCGCTCAGCAGTCGAAAGTCGAGCCTGCCGCCGGCAAGTCCCTGGTCGACGTCGCCATGCGGAGCCCAGTGGCCACGATCCCAGATCGCGACGGTCCCCGCTCCGTAGCTGCCGGCAGGAATCCTGCCCTCGAAGGTCGCGTAGCCGAGCGGGTGATCCTCGACCTGGACGGCGAGGCGCTTCGTCCCCGGGTCGAGGCTGGGACCTTTCGGTACCGCCCAGGACAGCAGGACACCCTCGTGCTCGAGGCGAAAGTCGTAGTGGAGGTTCCGCGCGGCGTGCTTCTGAACGACGAAGAGGCCGTGCGCCCCGGCAGGGCTCGCCGGGACTTTCGAGCGCCCGCCGCTGTCGGGCTCCGGGGTGTTTTCGAAGTCGCGCTTGGCTTCGTAGTCTGCGAGTGCGCGCCCCTTGCGCAAGGACGTAGCCAACGCTTCAGGCGCTGCGTCGGCGCCGTGCGGCCGGTCGAGCGGACGGTTTGACGGCGGGCCTGGCCGCGCCCTTGCGAGCCTGGACGCTCTTTTCGAGCAGCGCCACCAGATCGACGACGTTCGCCGCCCGAGCGGGTGGCCGCCGGGTCGGAGGGGGCTCCGGCATCGACCCCGTCCGGGCGCGTTTCCGCACGAGTGCGAGCAACTCCTTGCGAAAGCGATCCGTGAACGCGGCGGGGCGGAACTCTCCACTCATCTCCTCGATGAGGCGGCGCGCCATGGCGACCTCTCGAGCTCCAGCCTTGCCTGCAGCGGGGCTGCGGCGGCCGCCAGGAGCGGGACGCAACTCGTGCTCCCAACGCAGGAGGTTGAGCACCAACCGTCCGTCGGCGGCGACGATAGCCGCAAGGCTCTCTCGAGCGCGCAGGACGATCCTGGCGACCCCGAACTTTCCCGACTCCTCGAGAGCTCGCGCCAGGAGGGCGTAGATCTTTTCTCCGGACTTGCCGGCGACGAGATGGATCGGGCGTTCAAAATACTGCGGTGGAATCGCATCGCGAGGCACGAACTCGACTACCTCGATGCTGCGGCTCTTCTTTCCGGCAGCATGTTCGATCTCGGCATCGGTGACGATGACGTGCCTGCCCTTCGCCACTTCGACGCCGCGCACGATCTCCTCCGGCGGAACAGCCTCACCGGTCTCCTTGTTCACCTTGAGATAACCGACCGGAGCGAGGTCACGTCGATCGAGCAGGTCGAAGTCGAGTTCGTTGCGGCTCTCTGCGGAGTGCAGCTCGACCGGAATTTGAACCAGACCGAACTCGAGGAAGCCGCGCCAGAAAGGGCGGACACCGGTCGTGGGAGCGTCTTCCTGCCGAGGCGTGGCCACACGCTTCCGCTTCGGCCGGGAGGTCGGTTGCCGGGAGGGAGGGGAGGTTCCCTTGCGCATCCGGAGCACGCGCGCCACGACCGGTGTCCTTCTCAGACCACCGGCGTTCGCCGGCCGCTGAGCAGCGAAATCACGAAGAGAATCACGAAGACGACGAAGAGGATCTTGGCGATGGACGCCGCGGTGCCCGCGATGACGCCGAATCCCAGAACGGCGGCGACGAGCGCGATGACGAGGAAGGTGATTGTCCACGAGAGCATGTTCGACCTCCAGGTTCGGTAAGCGCTCCGTCGCACCGGAGTCGCGGTGAAAATCGTCAGCGGCGTGCGAGGCGATCCGAGAGAGCAACAGTGATGCCAGGTTTTCGAGCTACACGAAGCGCCGCTGTAGCAGGCTTTCGCGTCGTTCGAGCCGCTTGCTGTCGAGTCCGGTGGGAGAGAATGAAGAAACTGCCGCTGATTCCGTCGGGCCTTCGAGCGCGCACCGTGATCTCTGCTTGAAACGTCAGACGCGCGACGAGCCTGGATGCGCTCCCGCGCCGCTTTCACTCATCCGAGCGAGCGGGGGCGAGCGAAAGCGGCTGAGGTCGGCCTGGCACAGCCGGTGCATCGTGAATGCTTGTCGCCGATCCGCCCTGGATCGGCTTCGCGTTCGAGGGGGGAGCCACCATGTCAACTGCACTATTCGATCTCATGCAGCAGCCTCTGCCGTTGAGATTGCGTCGTGTCCATCAGTTGCAGGCGACGCCCGACGAGCCGGCTCTCTTCGAGGATTTCTCGCGGCCGCTGCAGAGTCCGGCGACATCTTCGCCTGAGCGCTTCGCGACGACCGAGCGCCTGCTCTACGCTCGCCGCCGTGCATCAGGCGCCGCCTAGTCCGAACCGCAAATCCGCTGCGCACCAGCGAAGCGGAGTCTTTTTGCCTAGGCTTCCGCCCGCGCCGTGTATTCACGAAGGCGCGAGTAGAGGGTTTTCAAGCTGATTCCGAGGGCCTGAGCCGTGCGCGCCTTGTCGCTGTCGAGGCGCTCCAGCGTCGCCAGGATCACCTTGCGCTCGACTTCGGCGAGGGCTACGGGTACGTCGATGGAAATGCCGCCGCCGTGGCTCGCGGAGACGGCTGTGGATCCGTTGCTGGCCCGATCCCGCCGCGCTCCGATGCCGGTCGGCAGGTGCGCGAGCCCGATCTCTTCCTCGGCCAGGATGTAGGCCTGCTCGACGGCATTGCGCAATTCCCGCACATTTCCCGGGAACGGGTACTGGCGCAGCGCCGCAAGCGCCTCGGGCGAGAAGAACTTCTGCTGCCCTCCCGCGGCGCCGAATTCGGCCAGGAAGTGACGCGCCAGAACGCTCAAGTCGTCGTCGCGGTCGCGCAACGGCGGGAGCTCGATCGGCACGACGCGCAGGCGGTAGAGGAGATCGGCACGGAACTTCCCCTCGGCGACGCTGACGTCGAGATCGCGATTGGAGGCCGCGACGATGCGCGCCTCCGAGATCTGCGCGCGCTCTCCGCCGACGCGCGTGAACTCGCCGCTCTCCAGGACCCGCAGCAACTTCACCTGCAGCTCGAGCGGCATCTCGCTCACTTCGTCGAGGAAGAGAGTGCCCTGGTGAGCGCGTTCGAAAACTCCCTTTCGCTGGCGATCGGCGCCGGTGAAGGCGCCACGCTCGTGGCCGAAGAGCTCGCTTTCGATGAGGTTGGCCGCGATCGCACCGCAGTTGATCGCGACATAGGGCCGGTGTACGCGCCTCGAGAGGCGGTGGAGCGTCTCCGCCACGAGCTCTTTTCCTGTGCCGCTCTCACCCGTGATGAGGACCGTGGCGTCGGTGGGAGCGACTCGCGAGACGCGGTCGTAGACCGCCTGCATCGCGGTCGAGGCGCCGACCATCGAACCGAACCTTCCCAGCTCCCGCAGGGTCGACCGCAGATCCGAAATTTCGCGCCGGTAGGAGCCGGCGCGGGCGATCGTGGCGAGCAGAACTTTGAGCCGCGCCATGTCCACCGGCTTGGTCAGGATGTCCGACGCGCCGGCGCGTAGCGCCTGGATTGCGGTCTCCAGAGTGCCCTCGCCGGTCACCAGCACGAACTCGATGCCCTTCTCGACACAAGCCTCCGCCAGCTCGACGCCGGCGCCATCGGGCAGGTTGTAGTCGACCAGCGCGGCATCGGGACGACGATTCGCCAGCACGGCGCGCGCACTCGCCAGATCTTCCGCGACGGCGGCCTCGAAGCCTTCCGCCTCGACCAGCTCGGTCAGGGCGGACATCGAATCGGGATCGTCGTCGACCAGCAGGATGAGCGGCATGAAAGAATCTCCTCAGTTCTGGCGGCCGGACGGGCCGCGCGGTGCTCGCGAAAACAGGCGTTGCGACCAGCGCAGGCGAGGCCGATCCGTCGATTGACTGGGCTCGCGTCCGCCAGTGACCGCGCGCGCCCCCTCGTAGACGAATGCCGCGACGACCGCGCCGAAAACGATCATGGTGAGCTGCGCCATGCGCAGGTAGAACACCGGCAGCTCGTGCAGAACTCCTTCGAGCAGCAAGCCACCGACCAGGCCGGCCAAGCCCCCCATCAAGAGCCACGTTTTCAAACGCATGGTCTGTTTCCTCCGCAGCCTCTCGCCGGTAACCGTCCCGGACGAGACCTTTTTGTTCGTCGATCGCCTGCTACCCAAGGCAACGGCCGTGCCATCGCGGGAAGCGGCGATTATCTGAGGGTTGTCGCCGGCTGCGGGGTAGAGTTTGATGAAATTTCTACAAATTGCCAAGTCGGGCATCCGGCGGAGAGTCTGTGCCGACCCTCCTCACGGATCCGAAAGCGGTTGTCCTGCTCGCGAGATGACTCGGCCGTCGGTCGAGCGCGTTGGCTCCGGTCAGCCGAGCCGAGTCCTCGCGGTTTCGAGGCGACGCCCGCAGGAGCCGCGCCTGCCTCGACCTGCAGCGCGATCTCGCGAAACTCGGCGAGCGCTCCCTTGCCTTCGACCCGGACATGCGACGCGTCGAGCAGACGCCCGGGACGATTCGCGAAGCGGCGCGGCAGTGGACAGCGACATCAGACGCGATCCCGCAGTCGATCCTCGCCTTTCTGCTCGGCGCAATGGGCACAGCAATAGATGATCCCGTCCGCTTCGACGCCGTGGCCGATGACGCGGCAGCCGCAATCGGCGCAGACTGGCGCGAGCAGGTGGATGGCACATTCGAAGCTGTCGAAGACATAGCGCTCGCCGGCGATCGAAATTTCGAAGGCTTTGTCGTAGACGTTGCCGCAGGAGCTGCAGGGTTCCATGGCTTCTCTCCTCTATTGGCCGGAGACCAGTCCGGCGAGATCGCTTGTATCCTGGCGGCGCCTGCCTCGGCGCCGTGCATCGGTCGCACGAGGCAAGAGGGATGCCATCTTGCTCGCGGGCGCCGCGTCGGCGGCACGAGCCTTGCCACGAAGCGGGCATGCAAACCAGCCCGAACCAGCCGCCCCCTGTCGATCCGCCGCCTCCCCCATTCATCGATCCGCCTGCGCCGACGCAGACACCCCCCATGGCGCCGCCGCGCGATCCGTCCCCACCGCCGATCAGTGATCCGCCGCTTCCTCCGGCCGGAGATCCGCCAGCGCCGGTGCAGGACCCTCCGGCGGTGACTTCGGCAGGATCGGCGCGGAAACGCGGCGTATTGCTAGCGATAATGTAGAAACTACTCAGAACGGAAGTGGCGCTCAGCCCGCCCTTTTGCGTCGCAGCCCTTCCAGTTCGCTGCGCAATCCGATTCGAGGCTGTGGCACGACGGCTGCAATTC
>JBDSRU010000178.1:0-2522 GCA_039929145.1 Thermoanaerobaculia bacterium | reverse complement strand
CGATGCCGCGGTTGTCCTGCGGCGCGACCTTGTGGCGTGCGCGCAGGATGTCGAGCACCTTGGTCTCCGCCACCGAGGCCGGAATTCCGTCGGCCGAGGTCACCGCCAGCCACTGGACTTCGTTCATGGCGTTGAAGGCCTGCTGAAACGTCGAGAACGGGACGAAGATCGTCTCCGCATCCTGCCGCCCGTCGTTGCCCGACTGGCGCGAGCGGAAGACACCGATCACCTGGAACTCGATGCCGTTGATCCGGATGCCCTGGCCGAGCGGATCCTCGTCGTCGTCGAAGAGGACTTCGACCACCCGGGTGCCGATGACCGCCACCTTGCGCTGGTCCTCGACGTCGAGCCGGTTGAGGAAGCGCCCACGGGAGACCGCGAGCGACTGGATCGTCTGGATCTCCGGCATGTCCCCCATGATCTGGTACGAGCCGGTGTGGATGCCGCGGGTCGCGACGGCTCCGCCGCGGAAACCGCCCAGCTGAAGCCGCGGCGCGATGACCTTGGCCTCCGGCACCTGGCGGCGGAGCTCGTCGACATCGGCGTTGGTGAACTCGATCGAACGCCCGGCGAGGAGTCCGGCGTAAGGCTTGCTCGTCCGCATCCCCCAGACGAAGAAGCTGTTGGTCGCGGTGCCGGTGAAGCCGGCGTCGATCCCGTTCTTGAGGCCGTTGCCCGAGCCGAGGAGAAGCATCAGGAGGAAGATGCCCCAGAAGACGCCGAAAGCGGTCAGGAACGTCCGCAGACGGTTCTTCGACAGGGCGATCCAGATCTCCTGGACGTGGTCGAGATCAAACATTCTCGCCCTGCGCCGCGAGCAGCGGGTCCTGTCGCCGGCGGGTATCCCGCTGCGGTGCTCGCCCGCTCACGCGGGCTGCGCTCCTCACTGGGAGCCCTCCCTCTGGCGCCACCCGCTTCTCGCTGTCGTCAGTGAATGCCTGACTACTCATCGCGCAGAGCCTCGATGGGTCGGATCGCCGCCGCGCGACGGGCGGGAAAGAAGCCGGCCACGGCGCCGGCGACGATGAGCAGCACGGTCGCCGAAATCGCGACGCGGATGTCGACCTGCGGATTGCGGAAGAACTCGGCGTTGGGGATGGCGCGCGAAAGCCCCTCGAGCACCAGCACGCCCGTCACCAGGCCGGCGTAACCGGCGAGGGTGGTGATCAGCACCGACTCCTGCAGCACCAGGCCGACGATGGAGGCTGGCGTGGCGCCGAGCGCCTTGCGGATGCCGATCTCCCGGGTGCGCTCGCGCACAGCTACCAACATGATGTTGGAGACCCCGACCACGCCGGCAAGCAGCGTTCCGATGCCGACCACCCAGACGAACAGCCGGATCGCGCCAGTGAGGGCGACGATCTTCTGGTAGTTCTCGACGTTGTTGTTGACGTAGATCGCGCGCTCGTCCTCGGGGTCGAAGGTGTGGTTGACCGAGAGGATGCGCTTCGTCGCTCCGGCCATCTCCACGCTCGTCGCGAGACTGGCGTCGCCGGTGGTGTAGAGGATCTGGCTGAGCTTGTTGCCGCCGTTGAAAGTGCGCTGCGCGGTCGAGATCGGCAGGTAGATGAATTCGCGTTCGCGCTCGCTGCCCTCGTCATCGAAGACGCCGACGACCTTGAACGAGATGCCACCGATGCGGATCTCCTTGCCGATCGGATCCTCGGCGTGGAAAAGCGCGGCGGCCACGAGCGTTCCAAGGACCGCGCTCTTCCTGAACTGTCGCAAGTCGAGCTGATTCAGGTAGCGCCCCTGGATCACCTTGGTGCGTTCGAGGATCTGGTGACCCGGGTGGACGGCGCGGATCGTGTAACTGCCGTTCTCGTTCTTGTAGTTGACCTGCTGACTGCCGAAGATCCAGAAACGGGCGCTGGCGTACTCGACTCCCGGCACCCGAGTCGTCACCTCGTCATAGTCCTGGTTGTCGAACTGGATCTCACGCCCGGGCTGCATTCCCTTGTAGGCGACGCTCGTCTGCCCGGAAGAGACCCAGATGCTGTTCACCGCGTCGTCGCGGAACTGGTAGTCGACGCCGTGCTCCAGCCCTTTGCCGGAGCCGAGCAGCACGACGAGCATGAAGATCCCCCAGGCGACCGCGAAACCGGTCAGCACCGTGCGCAGCTTGTTGCGCTGAACGGTTTCGAGGATCTCCTGCCAGGCGTCGAGGCGGATCATCCCGCCCCGGACCCTGCGGCAGTACCCGCGGAGAGCCCCGCCGGAACGCCCTGGGCGGGGATCGCAGGCAGAGCTGGGGTGACAATCACCTTGCCGGTTTCGATGTCGATCTGGTCGGGGTCCAGCCGCAGCTGCGGGGTGTCGCTGGTGATCAGCCCGTCGACCAGATGGATCAGGCGGTCTGTCATGTGGGCGATGTCGCGCTCGTGGGTGATGATGACCACCGACACGCCGTCGTCCTGGACCGCCTGCAGCACTTTCATCACGTCGCGCGAAGTCGCCGAGTCGAGCGCCCCGGTCGGTTCGTCGGCCAGCAGGAGCTTGGGTTGCGCGACCAGCGCGCGGGC
>JBDSRU010000177.1:0-7223 GCA_039929145.1 Thermoanaerobaculia bacterium | reverse complement strand
GTGGCTTCGGACGTGGTCGCGAACAAGTTCATCCGGGCCCGCGATCGCCTGCGGGGGCTCACCCACATGCTGATCATGTGGGGTTGCCTTTTGGCCGTCGCCATCACTTTTCCGCTGGTCTTCGGCTGGCTGATGTTCGAGTCGGCGCCCGGCGATCCGGCGACCTACATCGTGCATCTGTTCGGGTTTCCCGCGTTCAGCTTCCCCAGCGAGTCCCTGGTGGCCTTCCTCCTGTTCCACGGTCTCGTCTGGGCCTCCTGCCTGGTCATTCCCGGCGTGATGCTGGCCATGCGCCGGCGAATGAGGGAGGAGGGCGCTGCGGCGTTCCAATCCTATTTCGAGGACTTCCTGCCGCTCATCCTGCTCTTCGCGGTGAGCATCACCGGACTGATGCTGACCGCCAGTTACACGTGGATGCACGGGTACGCCTACGAGTTCCTTGCGATCCTCCACGCCCTGACGGTCATCTTCACTTTTCTCTGGCTACCGTTCGGCAAGTTTTTCCATATCTTTCAGCGCCCGGCGCAGCTTGCGGTGCGGTTCTACAAGGATGTCGGGCGAGATGGCGAGCTGGCGAGCTGCCGGCGCTGCGGACACTCCTTCACCTCGGCGATGCACGTCCGCGACCTCATCGAGGTCGAGGAGCGCCTCGGATTCGACTATCGCATCGCGTCGGAACGCGAGGTCGACCACTATCAGTGGATCTGCCCGCCCTGTCGGCGCGCGCTCGTAGCAGGCGCTCAAGGCGCAGCATGGAGCGGAGTGAGGGGTGGCTTGCTGGTCGCCCCAGGCGCCTCGCCGATGCACGTCAATCCGGGCCTCGGTGAGGGACCTCTCGGGCCTTCGGACGCGGAGAACTTTCATGGTTGACGAACTGCGACGGCACTCTGGCGAAGTGGCGCTCGACCCCCGTGCGGACGATCCATTCGGCCCTCACGCAGCGTACTCCCTGGGCTCGCGGCTCGATACCGGTGCGCAACCCGACCGGATCGTAGATACCCATTGCTGCTTCTGCGGCCAGCAGTGCGGGATCCGTCTCAAGGTGAAAGACGAGGAGGTCATCGGCTTCGAGCCGCGTTACGACTTTCCGTTCAATCGCGGCATGCTTTGTCCCAAAGGCATCAAGCGCTATCTCCAGGGGGCCCATCCGGATCGCCTGCTTCATGCCTACGCCCGCGACGCCGCTTCGCCAGGCGGTTTCCGTCCGATGGCCTACGAAGAGGCGATTGCGCGCGCCGGAAGCGAGATCTCGCGCATCCAGGCCGCCTACGGACGCGACGCCATGGCGGTCCTTTCGGGGGCCAGCCTGACGACCGAGAAGGCCTACCTCGTGGGCAAGTTCGCCCACATGGCGCTCGCCACCTCGAACATCGACTACAACGGGCGGCTCTGCATGGTTTCGGCCGGGGCCGGAAACAGCAAGGCCTTCGGCATCGATCGCGCCGCCAATCCTTGGCAGGACATCCTCGGGGCCGAGGTCGTCTGGATCTCCGGCGCCAACGTCGCCGAATGCGCGCCGATCACGACCGACTATGTCTGGCAGGCGCGTGAGCGCGGCGCGAAAGTGATCGTGGTGGATCCGCGGCTGACTCCGATCGCCCGCACCTGCGATCTCTATCTGCCGATTCGCCCCGGTCGCGACGCGGCGCTGTTCAACGGCGTGCTGCGCCTGATGATCCACAACGGCTGGATCGACCGGTCCTTCATCGACACCTGGACGACAGGTTTCGACGAGGTCGCGAGCCACGTCGAGGAGTGGTCGCTCGAGAGGACGGCGCGCGAAACTGGCATCGCAGCGCCAGCGATCGAGACGGCAGCGCGCTGGTGGGGAGAGGCCAAGACGAGTTTCCTCATGCATGCGCGGGGGATCGAACACTCGAGCCACGGCGTCCAGAACGTCCTTGGCGCGATCAACCTGGTGCTCGCCTCGGGCCGTATCGGGCGCGAGAACTGCGGTTACGCGACGATTACCGGCCAGGGCAACGGCCAGGGCGGCCGCGAGCACGGGCAGAAGTGTGACCAGTTGCCCGGCGGGCGCAAACTGGCCGACCCTGCCGCCCGCGAGTACATCGCCGGTGTCTGGGGCATGCCGGTGGAGGAGATGCCGCAGCCCGGCGTCGACGCCTACGAGATCTTCCGCCGGATCGAGCGCGGCGAGATCAAGGGAATGCTGGCCTTGTGCTTCAACCCGGTGGTCTCGCTACCCGACAGCGACTATGTGCGCCGGATGCTCGGGAAGCTGGAATTCTTCGTCGCCATCGACTTCTTCATGAGCGAGACCGCGCGCCACGCCGATCTCGTCTTGCCGGGCTCGCTGCACGAGGAGGACGAAGGCACGGTGACCACCGCGGAGGGCCGGGTGATCAAGATCAACAAGGCGATCGCTTGCCCCGGCGAGGCGCGGGAGGACTGGCGCATCATCCAGGATCTGGCGCAGGCGATCGGTCGCGGCACCGGGTTCACGTTCGCCGGACCGCGCGAGATCTTCGATGAGCTGCGGGTCGCCTCGCGCGGCGGTGTCGCCGACTACTCGGGTATTACCTGGGAGAAGGTCGAGCGCCAACAAGGCGTCTTCTGGCCCTGCACGTCGGAGGAGGATCCGGGCACCCCGCGACTATTCGAGCCCGGCTCCTGGAATGTCGTGGCCCAGGGCGCCGGCCCCTTCTATTTCGCCGACGGCAAGGCACGATTCAACGTCGCGACGCATGCTCCGCCGGCAGAGGACGTGGACGATGAATACCCGATCATTCTCACCAGCGGCCGGATCGTCAGTCAGTTCCTCTCCGGCACGCAGACGCGGCGGATCGGACCGCTGCTCGACATGGATCCGGAGCCGTTCATCGAGCTCCATCCCCGGCTGGCCGCGAAACTCGGCGTCGGCGACGGAAGCTGGGCGACGGCTGAGACCCGGCGGGGCAGCCTCACGCTGCGCGCGCGAGTGGTGGCGACGATCCGGCCCGACACGATCTTCGTGCCGTACCACTGGCCCGGGCGGCGGAGCGTGAACCGGTTGACCATCGCGGCCCAGGATCCCATTTCGAAGATCCCGGAGTTCAAGGCCTGCGCCGCCCGATTGCGCCCGGCGACGGCGCAAGAGGCGCGTGAAGCTTCCGCAGAGATCAGCGCACCGCGCCCGGGAACGGCTCCCGCGGAGCGCACCGCACTCGTGGGCAGGAGCGACCGCTTGCCGGTCTTGAAGGCAGGAGGATAGAGATGCCGGCATTCGCCGAACGAAGCTTTTACATCGACCCGGCTCGATGCATCGGATGCAACGCCTGCGTGCAGGCCTGTACCGAGTGCGACACCCACAAGGGTGTGTCGATGATCCAGCTCGACTTCGTGGACCGCTCCCGCTCGACCCAGACCGTGCCCGTCATCTGCATGCACTGCGATCAGCCGACCTGCGCAGAGGTCTGCCCGGCCGATGCGATCAAGCGCACCGAGGACGGAGTGGTGCAGACCGCGCGCAAGGAGCGCTGTGTGGCCTGCAACAACTGCGTCTTGGCCTGCCCGTTCGGAGTTCCCAAGATGGATGACCGGGCGAACCTGATGATGAAGTGCGACATGTGCTACGACCGGACCTCGCAGGGTCTCAAGCCGATGTGCGCCTCGGTGTGTCCGAGCCAGGCGCTCTGGTACGGCACCCGCGAGGAGCTCGCCCGGGACCGACCCAATTCGCGGCCGATCGCGAGCTTCCGCTTCGGCGCGCAGGAAGTCACCACCCGGGTGCAGATGCTGGTGCCCAAGACCTTTACCGACGCGACGCTGGGTGTGACCGCGCCTTTCGAAGGCAGTGCTTCGATGCGCGTCGCGATCGATCCCCTGCTGGCCAATCTGTTCGAAGAGGAAGATTTCACGGAGGGGCGCGCGTGACTCCGCAGGTGCCCGGGCGGGAACGACCCGCCGACGAACTGACGGTCGCGCCTGACGGCAGACCGCTCGCCGATCAGCCGCGCTGGCGTCAGGATTTTCCGATCGACGTCGTGCAGGACGAGTATGTCGCGCGGCGCGAGTTCGTGAAATTTCTGGTGCTCACCAGCTCCGCCTTCGTCGCCGGCCAGATATGGATTTTAGGCCGCGGTCTCCTGCGCCGCCCACCGAGCCTTCCGGAGCTGGAGATCGCTCGTCTCGACGAGCTCGCTGTGGGAGGCGCGGTGGGGTTCGACTATCCGGTAGCCGGAAAACCGAAGCTCCTGGTCCGCCTGGGCGAGTCCGAGTTCGTCGCCTACGAGGGTCGTTGCACCCATCTGTCGTGTCCGGTGATTCCGCAGCCCGAGAAGGGACGCTTCTACTGTCCCTGTCACTCAGGGAGCTTCGATATCGCGACCGGCAAGCCGATCGCAGGACCGCCGCGGCGCCCCCTTCAGCGGGTCGAACTGGCGGTGCGCGATGGGCGGGTCTTCGCGACCGGCCTGGTGGAGGCGACGTTGTGAACGCCAGGCGATCCCGCACGGCAGGCCGGCGTCGTTTCTCCGTGGCGCAGCGCAGGATGATCCTGTCCGGGATCACGCCCGTAACGGTCGTGCTGGTGGTGCTTCAGTTGTGGCTGCTGACCGCGACGATGAACGCTCACCTGGGAGGTGACGACTCGGTCGCTCTCCCTGCGGCGCTGGCGAGTTTCGCCTGCCTGCTCCTGAACGCCGGCTTGCTGTTCTACGTCTTCAGGCTCGACGGGCGAGGAAGAGCCGGCGGTTGAGCAGGGCGAGCGCCAGAGCGCTCGCGGAGAGCAATGCGAAGGCGGGCCAGGTCTCGCCGAAGAAATCGCGGAAAACACCGAGCAGCAGGGGTGGGAAGAAGCCCCCCAGACCGCCCATGGCGCCCACCAGGCCGGTCGCGGTGCCGGTGTCCTCGGGAAAGACCTGGGGCACCAGCTTGAACACCGCGCCGTTGCCAAGGCCCATCAGCGCCGCGCACGACAGAGCGCCAATCGTGAAGGGCACCATCGATGGCCAGGCGAGCAGCATCGCGCACGGCGCCACTCCGACGAGCACGAAGCTGAGAACCCGCGCGCCGCCGATGCGGTCCGACAGGATGCCCCCGACAGGTCGGAGCAAGGTCGCGAGCAGGACAAATCCAGCAGTTCGAAACCCTGCGTCGGCGAGCGAAAGACTGAAGGTGTCCCGCAGCAGCGTCGGAAGGTAGATTCCGAAAGCGACGAAACCGCCAAAGGTGAGGAAGTAGAAAAGCGAGAGTGCCCAGGCGGCCTTCTGCACCAGAACGCGTCGCAACGCCGACCACCCAGAGGTGGTCGCCGCCTTTGCCGGAGCGTCCCGCGCCGTCAGCAGCCAGATCACGGCCCAGATCGCCAGGATCGCGGCGAGCGCGTGATAAAGCGTCGTCAGACCGAGGCTTGCGGCCAGCAGTGGGCCAAGAAATACGATGGCCGACTGTCCGACGTTTCCGACGCCGTACATTCCCAGCGCCGACCCCTGCTTCTCGGGAGGCGTCCAGCGCGAGACGTAGGTAGCACCTACCGGAAACGTCGAGCCTGCAAGACCGACGAAAAAGGCGACGGCGAGGAGCTCGCGGTAGCTCGTGGCCCTGGGGACGAGGGCGACAGGAACGGCGACCGCGAAAGTGAGGATCGCCATCACCCAGCGGCCGCTGAAGCGATCGGCGAGCATGCCCATTGGCAAGCGGGCGAGTGACCCCAGGAGCACCGGCACTGCGACCAGGAACGAAGTGGCCGTGGCGGAAAGGCCATGGACCTCGCGGAAGTGCGGCGCGAAAGCTGCGATCGACCCCCACGCGGCGAAGGTCACGAAGAACGAGATCGTGGCGAGAGCGACGTGGAGACCCGACCCGGCGGTGGGCGGGACCCAAGCGGCGGCCTGTGGTTTCGTGGCAAGCATGTTCGAGTCTCCGAAGGGCAGACACCGATCCACTGAACCGCGCTGATCGCGGCAAGCGGAGCATACGACCCGCCAAGGGTGCGTGACGCCGCGGCGGGAAGATCCGTGGCCCGCCATCGAGTCGGAGCACCTCGCCAAGCAGCACGCGGGCTCGAGGATGCCGTTGTCCTGGTTCGAGCGACTGAGCGAGCTGCGCTACGGAGGGCGCATTTGCATCCTGCACTTTCAACCGCGGCTGGCGCGCTCGATCGCCGTGCTAGCCCGAAAATCTCACCATAAACGCAGAAAAGAGCTGCATCCAGTGGTAGAAGGGCCTTTATCTAGAAGGGCTTTCGACCACGCGAAGGAGGCAGCTCTTGACGACAGACTGTACGGCGCGGCAGCTGGTTTTTCAAGGGTGGGGTGAGGGTCGTCGTCGCGAGGTTCGGTTGGACTTCGAGGGCGGACTGTTGAGCTCGGATGGGGGCTCGCTGCTCTTGGCGGAGACCGAGCGCCGGCGGCAGATTTTGAGCCGACTTGCCGGTTGTTTTGTGGATCACCGCGATCCGGATCTGGTCGAGCACGAAGTGATCTCGTTGGTGTCGCAGCGAGTTTTTGCCTTGGCGCTGGGCTACGAGGACATCAACGACCACGAGCAGCTGCGTAGCGACCCGCTGCTGGCAGCGGTAGTCGGGGTTTCAGATCCTTCGGGAGGCAAGCGCCGCCGAGTGCGCGATACCGGCAAGCCGCTGGCGGGCAAGAGCACCCTGAATCGCTTCGAGCACGGCGCGGTGAGTGATGCTGCGGCGGATCGCTACAAGCGCATCGAAGCGCAGCCGGAGGCGATCGAGGATCTGCTGATCGACCTGTTTGTCGAGAGTCAGCCCAGATCGTCGAAGCGCTTCATCCTCGACCTCGATGCGACCGACGATCCGGTGCACGGCGAGCAGGAGGGCCGGTTCTACCACGGCTACTACGGGCACTATTGCTTTCTGCCGTTGTACATCGCCTGCGGCGACAGCATCTTGTGGGCCGAGCTGCGACCGTCGAACATCGACGCCTGGAAGGGCTCGGTGGAGGCGCTGACGCGGATCGTCGCGAGGATCCGGAAGCGGTTTCCGCGGGTCGAGATTCTGATTCGGGCCGATTCCGCTTTTGCACGCGAGAAGCTGATGAGCTGGTGCGAGGCCAATGGCGTCGAGTATGTGCTGGGCCTGGCGCGCAACCGGCGACTGGAGAGATCGATTCAGAAGGAGCTCGCACGAGCAGGTCGCAAGCACGCGCGCACGAAGCGAGCCGAGCGCTGCTTCAAGGACTTCACCTACGCGACGCGCTCGACCTGGAGGCGCAAGCGCCGCGTGATCGGTAAAGCGGAGGTGCTGGCGAAGGGCC
>JBDSRU010000176.1:0-3914 GCA_039929145.1 Thermoanaerobaculia bacterium | reverse complement strand
GGGACGGTTTCCGTTCTTCCCCACATGAGACTCCGACTCCTGACGAGCACTTTCCTCAGCCTGGTCTGCGCGGCCAGCTTTTCTTCCTCGCCCCTTTCTGCAGCCGATGGCGATCTCGATACGGGCTTCAACGGCGGTGCGATCCGCGTCCTCTGGGGGAACGATGCGGCGACGGCAACCGCGCTCGGTGCAGTAGCGATCGATCGGCCGGCCATCGATTCGTTCCATCACGAGATACGGCGTACCGTCGGTCGAGAGCCCACCGTCGAGCAGCGTCGCGATCCGGGGATGCCGAAGCCGCGCCAGGAGCCCCTGTTCGCGCTGAAATCTCGCCGCGGCCGAGGTCGGCAGGAGACCGGTTCCGAGAACCTTGACCGCAACCTCCTGCGCGAAGGCGCCGTCCACCCGATGTCCGAGATAGACCACCGCCATGCCGCCGCGACCGATCTCCGAGTCGATCTCGTAGGCGCCGAAGCGGCGGCCCTTCATCGCTCCCTCCATCGGAGGTGGGGTTTCCACTGGCGATGCGGGCCATTCCGGGGCCCGGTCGAGCGGACCGTCTTCGCGCTTCGCGGCCGCGAGCAGGGCTGCGAGACGGCGTTCGACGTCCGGGGCGAGCGCCAGGCGGGCGAGCCTGGCGGCACGTTCCTCCGCAGGCAGATCCAGGAGCTCCGCCAGGAGTCGGTCCGCCCGCACCCAGGACTCGCGCTCGTCGGGTCGCACGGCGATGAGCCTAGCCTAGCTGGCCGCCGCGGTCCGGTCTCCCTTTCCGCCCGGATTCCGATACTCCCCCATAGCAGGCGCAGTCGGCGGCCACGCCCGCCGGAAAGGAGCAAGAACATGCAGGGAGTTCGAATCGGAACCTGGTTCGTCGGGGCCTGTCTCCTGGCCATCCCGGCCTCATCCGGCGGATGGGATGCGATCCCGCCGGGCCCAGACCAGGAGGAGACGCAGGCTGCACCCGAAGGCGGATTCGTTTCGCCATGGAATCTCGGCTACTCCGACTTCGTGCCCCAGTCGGGGGGGAGCGACGACTGCCACTACGACACCCCTTCGCAGGGCAACGGAGGGTTCGTGGCGGCGGACTCTCCGGGAGGGGTCTGCTGCCTCGTCGCCGGCGTCCGGCTGCCGGACGGAGCCACGGTGACCGCGCTGATTCTCTATCTGCGCGACAACAGCGCCGACGACGTGACGATCTCCCTGCGGCGCAAGCGGATCGACGACGAGTCGACCTCGACCGCGATGGCGAGCGCGACGACCAGCGGCACGGGCACCGGCGTGCGGATCTTTTCCGACGTCTCGATCAGCGAGGCTGTCGTCGACAATCGGAACTACACCTATTTCGTTTCCACGGACACCTGTCTCGATCAGGAGCTCGATCTGCGCCTGCTCGGCGGGCTCCTCTTTTTCTCGGAGGCATCATGAGAAGTCCGGCGCCAGAGTCCATGCGCCCGGCGGTCGACATTTTGAAGGCCGGGGCCGTGCTGATGTCGATTCTTCTCGCCCCCGCGGGTGCGTCCGTACTGCGCAGTCCGCTTACCGTTCCGGCGGTCTCATTGCTGGACGTAGCTCCGAACGATCGCTCGCTGGTTCTGTCGATTACGCGCGGAAGCGCTTCGCCCTCCGACGCCGACGCGGTCGGCGTGGCCGGCGTCCACCTGCCCCAGGCCGCGCGCGTAACCGCGCTCGTGGCCTTCGCGATCGATGAGAGCGGCACCCAGAGCTTCGAGGCGCGGCTGTTCCGGCGCCGGATCGGAACCGCGCAGCCCGATGGGAGCGAGATGGCGGTCGTCCTGTCGAGCGGGAGCGCTGCGGACATCCAGGAGCTGCGGGACGAAAGCGTGGAGCAGCCCAGCATCGACAACGGCCGCTACATCTACTGGGTGGCGGCGCGCCTTCCCGATGGGATTGAGCTGTTCGGACTTCAACTCGAATTCGCCGTGCCGCTCTTTCTCGACGGATTCGAATCGGCGGATACATCGGCCTGGCTTCCCGGGGGAGTCGAGCCGGGCTTTGTCTCGCCGCTGGCGGTGAACTTCGCCGATGCCGCGAGCACGACGCCCGGCACGGACGGCTGCTGGTCGGGAGGCGGCACCGGAAGCACTGTCGAAGGTTACATCGCGGGCGGCTGGATCCAGTTCGCCGAGTGCTGCTTCACCGCGCCAGTTCACTTGCCTCATGGAGTCGCGGTCACCGCGGTGGTGAGCTACCTGGTCGATGCCGGCGACTCGAATCTCACGCTCTCGCTCCGCCGCAAGAGCCTCGCCAACCAGGTCGTGACGACGCCCCTCGCGACGACGACTTCGAGCGGCAGCGGCGAAAGCGTTCGCCTTTTCGCGGACGGTACGATCGACAACGGCGTGATCGACAACGACACCTACACCTACTTCCTGAGCTCCGATACCTGCCTCGATCCGGACTACGAGCTACTTTTCTACCAGACCCTGATTTTCTTCGACGAGTGAGGGCCGGGCGGACCGGGACGGATTGCGCCCTGGAAGAGCTCAGCCTTCGCCGGGCTCGAGACGGGCGTAGAGGAACGCGCGAGCCCGCTGCCAGTCGCGCTGCACGGTCCGTTCCGCGCAGCCCAGGAGCTCGGCGGTTTCCTCGCGCGTCAGCCCGGCGAAGAAGCGCAGCTCGACCAGCTCACGCAGGTGGGGCTGGACTTCGTCGAGCTCTTCGAGGGCCCGATCGAGATCGATCCAGTCGGGAACCGGTGCGCGGTCCGCGAGCTCCGCCGGGAGCTCGATCGGGGATAGCCCGCCGCCGCGCTTGTCGGCCATCGCGGCGCGCGTGTGATCGACGAGGATGTGGCGCATGGCCCGCCCGGCACAAGCGAAGAAGTGCCGGCGATCCTTAAGGTCCAGATGGCGCGCGCCGACCAGTTTCAGGTAGGTCTCGTGGACCAGAACGGTCGTCGTAAGGGTCGAGTCGCGGGAGCGGCCGGACGCGCGCCAGGAAGCCAGACGCTTGAGCTCCGTATAGAGCTCGGCGAACACCGCCTCGAGCTTCTCCGTATCACCCCGTCGGGCGTCCGCCAGGAGCTCTGTAATGTCGCCCATGAACGGCTCCAGTATAGAACCGCGAGACCGATCGCAAGCTCCTGCGACATCTCAGCTTGGAGAGGGTGCTGGAGAGGGTGCCTGGCGATTTCCTGGAGAGGGCGCCAGGCGAGCTCCCGGTCGGTATCTGCGCGCCGGAAATCGGCTGGCAGCGAACCCGAGGAGGTGCCAGGTGCATTCCCGGGCGAGTGCCGTTGACGAGCCCGCGGCGCTCCGGCTCGCGGCAGAAGCAATGGGCACTTCGCAAGTCCATTGCCTTTAACGATTGCGCTGGAACTCGCCTGGCAGCTGGATGGCTCCCGGTTGGGGTGCCGGCCACGACGCCTCGTCCGAGTCCGTCCACGGCGACCTCCTCCGCGACCAGGGTGCTACTGAACGAGAGTTGTCATGCTGAGTGCTTCAGGACTCCTTCGCGGCGAGGTGGGGCGCCGCGGCAGGGGGTGGGTGAGCCGTCCGGGCTAAGGGACGGTCGCCGACCAGCGGAGGGTGTCGGCGGTCTCGAAATCGTCACGAAAGAGGCTGTCGTAGCGCTGCGCCTGGACACTGTAAGAGCTCGTATCGCCGCCGCTCGAGCCGTAGCTCCGCCAGGCGACGACGAAGTTGCCCTGGGCGTCGCTCCCGATGGCGGGAGAGAGCTGGAGGTTCGTGGTGTAGGAGTTGACCTGAAATTGTCCGCCGAGCGCCGCACCGTCGGCGCCGTAGAGCTGCGCCTGGATACTTTCGAAGCTCGTATCGCCACCGCTCGAGCCGAGGCTTTCCCAGGCGACGACGAAGTTGCCCTGAGCGTCGCGCCCAATGGCGGGAAAGCGTTGGGAGTTCGTGGTGTAGGAGTTGACCTGGAATTGCCCGCCG
>JBDSRU010000175.1:0-2785 GCA_039929145.1 Thermoanaerobaculia bacterium | reverse complement strand
TGGCAGAAGATGGACAAGAAGCAGAAGGTGGCGGTCGCCGGTGGCCTGCTCGCGGTTCTCGCCGCGGCGGTTGCGGCACCTGCGGTTGCACGCAAAGTCCGCGCGAGCCGCTAGGTCCGCCTGACAGCTGTCGAAGCGCCTGGATCGCCTCCATCGAGTCGGGTGTCTTCGAGACGCGGGTGCGCCCAGCGCACTCGCGTTTTTTTGCGCACTTTCTTCAAAGCGCACCTCCCCTGGTATCAAGAGGCCCATTCTCGCCCACCGCACGCTGCCTTCGTCGCTGGCACGCGCCGTGCTCTTACCAGTGCTATACCTCAGCGCGCATGTGTTGAGGTCTCCAAAGGAGATCGATCATGCAGAAGAATCTTCATCTCGCCGCAGCCCTGTCGCTTTCGGCGTTCGCCTTCGTCGGTTGCTCCGACGAGCCGCAGCGCGCCAAGAGGGACATGGACAAGACCACCCCTTCGGTCACCGAGACCGAGCGCCCGGGCAACAACCTCCCGAGCGACATCACGCCGGTGACGGCTCGTCTTCGCATCTCCGACCTCAAGGTCGGTACGACGTTGAACGCCGAGGGTTCGGTCGCCGAAAACGTCAATCTGGTCCACCCCGGGGATGCCCTCCACGCCTCCGTCGCGGTCGGTGATGTCGGTGCCGACTCGAAGGTCAAGGCGGTCTGGTTGGGACCGGACGGTCAGCGGATTTCGGACGACATCAAGACGGTCCCGGCGGGTACCGCGTTCCTGGTGTTCCACGCCCCGTCGACGGCGGGCTGGGCGGCGGGCGACTACAAGGTCGAGATCTATCTCGGCGATGAGCTCGCGGCGAGCGACAGCTTCGACATCGTGACGATGGTCCAGGGCTGAAGCAGGGCGCGTCTCGCAGGACCAGGGCGGCAACCGCGGAGAGCGTTGCCGCCCTTTTTCTTTTTCCGCCTGTACATTGAAGCGACGGGGATTCGAAGCGGCGCCGCGAGGCCGCGCTCCTCCCCCGTCTGTCCGCTCTCGAAGGCCGCCCGCAGGTCTGGATGGACATCTTGCCGGCGACAGACGGCGCGAATTCCGCCGTGCAGAGCCACCGCGTTGTCTCCGGCCTTCGGATCAGCGCCTGGTGGGGGGTTTCGAGCGCCGGTCGTGGGCGATGATCTGCCCGACCAGGAGCACCCCGCCGCCCGCTGCCGCGATGAAGCACAGCATCGCGAAACCCGGATAGCCGAAGATGCGGAAGGGCGTCTCGATACGCATCAGCATCGCCGCGCCGACGATCAACGCCGCCAGCACCAGTCCCACCGTGATGCGGTTGGCCACCTTCTGAAAGCCTTCCATCAGCAGGCGTTCGTCGATCGCCTTGACGCGAATCTCGAGCTCGTTGTCGGCGACCCGGTCGAGAATCCGATTGGCGCGCGCCGGCAGCTTCTCCACGAATTCCTTGAGATCCACGATCGTGGTGAGAAGTCCGGCGGGCGAAAGCTGAAGCCGGAGGTTCGCGGCGGTGATTTCGGTCGCATGGCGCTTGAACGAGGCGTTGGCATCGAACTCCGGGTCGAGGAGATGAGCGATCTCGTCGAGCTGCAAGAGGGTCTTGCCGAGCAGCGCGAGCTCGGCCGGCAGCCGGACCTCGGCGCGCGCCGACTGGTGCGCGAGCTCGAGAACCACCCGACCGAGCGGCAACTTCTCCGGCTTCGTGCCGCCGAAACGCCCGACCTTCGCGATGACGACGGCGCGGAAAAGCGCGGCGTCGAACTCTTCGCCGCGCTCGCCCATCGCCAGCAGGACCTTCGACGCATCCTCTGCGCGCCCCTCACTGGCTGCCAGCAGGAGTTGCAGCATGCGCTCCTGCTTTTCTCGCGACAGGCGCCCGACGAGGCCGAGGTCCAGAAGGGCGAGCCGGCCGTCGTCGGTGACGAAGACGTTTCCCGGATGCGGGTCGGCGTGGAAGAAGCCGGCGACCAGAACCTGATGGAGGAACGCGTGCAGGAGCTCATCGGCGAGCTCGGCTCCGGCCAGCTCCATGCGCGCGATCGGCGAGACCCGGTTGATCTTCTGCCCGCGCACGAACTCCATCGTGAGAACGCGAGCGGAGGTCAGGTCGGCGACCGGCTGCGGCACGATGATGCGAGGGAAGGAGTCGGTGACCTCGGCTAGGGCGACGAGGTTCTGAGCCTCCTGGCGATAGTCGAGCTCGCGCGCCAGAGCCGATCGGAATTCCTCGACGAGGTCCTGGAAACGCAGACGCCGTCCGATTTCGGTATGGCGATCGAGCAGCCGGGCGATCTCCGCGAGAGCCTGGAAATCGTCGACGAGCGCCTGTGCGACTCCTGGGCGCTGGACCTTGACCACTACGGCGCGGCCGTCGCGCAGGCTCGCGCGATGAACCTGGCCGAGCGAGGCCGAGGCCAGGGGGGTAGCGTCGAACTCGGCGAAGCCCTTGGAAAGGCGGACACCGAGCTCCGCCTCGACGGTCTTCTCAACCTCGGCGAAGGAAAACGGCGCGACTCGATCCTGCAGCCGCGCGAGGGCGTCGAGGTAGGGCACCGGCAGGAGGTCGGGCCGCCCGGAGAGGAGCTGCCCGAGTTTCACGAAGGCCGGACCGAGGCGCTCGAGGTCGCGCGCGAAACCCTCCGCATCCGAAAGATCGGAGGGCGTCGACTCCTCCGCCGGCACCCCCGCGAGGAGCTCGTCCGGAAGAGTTCCAAGCGCCCTGCCGTGGCGCACGAGAAGCCTCGCGATCTCGAAGTAGCGGGGAAGGTGACGCATCGCGATTCCGCTCACTGTTTGCCTACCAT
>JBDSRU010000174.1:0-3819 GCA_039929145.1 Thermoanaerobaculia bacterium | reverse complement strand
CACGGCCGCGGCGGCGGGGGAGCGCGCGACGGCGGCGCGCAAGCGGCCGCGCCGCCGCAAGCGGCGCTAGCGATCCCCGATGGCAGTGTCCGCCGAGCCAGCGTTGTCGCCCACTCCGCCGAACGGCCGGAAGGATGAGCGCGGCAAGAGTTCGCGAGGTCATCTGACGGACCCGCTGCGAGCGTTATCATCGATGGGGCGGTCTTCTGAGCCGTGGCCCGGGCTGCGAATCGAAGGATGTCGGTGTCACGGAACGAGAGTGGGGTGAGTTGGGAATGACCGCGACCGTCGGGTTCTTGCGTTCCACGCTGGGGAAAAAAGCGGTGATGGCTGTCACCGGGCTCATCCTCTTCGGTTTCGTCTTCGTTCACATGTTCGGCAACCTGAAGATGTACCAGGGCGAGGAGAAGTTCGACCACTACGCCGAGGCGTTGCGCGAGCTCGGAAAGCCGCTTCTCGGCCCCGGCCAGGCGCTGTGGATCGCCCGTTCGGTGCTGCTCGCGGCGGTGCTGCTGCACATCGGGTCCGCCTGGTCGCTCACCCGGCAGTCGCGGCGCGCCCGGCCGGTGCGCTACGAGCGCCACCAGCTGGTGCAATCGACGTACGCCGCGCGGACGATGCGCTGGGGCGGCGTCATCCTGCTGCTCTTCGTCCTCTACCATCTGGCGCACCTGACGCTGGGCTGGGCGCATCCCGACTTCACTCCGGGCAAGGTCTACCAGAACGTCACCATCGGCTTCCAGATCGGCTGGGTGTCGGCGTTCTACATCGTCGCCAACCTCGCGCTCGGGCTGCACCTCTACCACGGCCTGTGGAGCCTCTTCCAGACGCTGGGGCTGAGCCATCCGCTGTGGAGTCCCTGGCAGCGCAGGTTCGCTGCCACTTTCGCGGTGGCGGTGACGGTCGGCAACGTCTCATTTCCGATCGCCGTGCTGACCGGCGTGGTGAGGTAGTCATGCTGCTCGATGCCAGAATTCCCGACGGTCCGATCGAGACCCAGTGGGAGCGCACCAAGTTCGACATGAAGCTGGTGAACCCGGCGAACAAGCGCCGGTTCACCGTCATCGTCGTCGGCTCGGGGCTCGCCGGCGCCTCGGCCGCAGCCTCGCTCGCCGAGCTCGGCTACAAGGTGCTCTGCTTCTGCTACCAGGACTCGCCGCGCCGAGCGCATTCGATCGCCGCGCAGGGCGGTATCAACGCCGCCAAGAACTACCAGAACGACGGCGACAGCATCTACCGGCTGTTCTACGACACGGTCAAGGGCGGCGACTTCCGGGCCCGCGAGGCGAACGTCTATCGCCTCGCCGAGCTCTCGGTGCAGATCATCGACCAGTGCGTGGCGCAGGGCGTGCCGTTCGCCCGCGAGTACGGCGGCATGCTCGCCAACCGGTCGTTCGGTGGCGCCCAGGTCTCGCGCACCTTCTACGCCCGCGGCCAGACCGGCCAGCAGCTGCTGCTCGGCGCGTACCAGGCCTTGTCACGGCAGATCGGGCTCGGCAACGTGAAGATGTTCCCGCGCACTGAGATGCTCGACCTGGTGGTCGACGAGGGCCGCGCCAGAGGCATCATCACGCGCGACCTGGTCTCCGGAGCCATCGGACGGCACGCCGCTCATGCGGTGGTGCTGGCGACCGGCGGCTACGGCAACGTCTTCTACCTGTCGACGAACGCCAAAGGATCCAATGCAACGGCGATCTGGCGAGCCCACAAGCGGGGCGCGCTGTTCGCCAATCCGTGCTTCACCCAGATCCACCCGACCTGCATTCCGGTTTCGGGCGAATATCAATCGAAGCTCACGCTGATGTCGGAGTCGCTGCGCAACGACGGCCGGATCTGGGTACCGAAGAGAAAGGGCGACACCCGGAAGGTGTCGGAGATTCCGGAAGCCGAGCGCGACTACTATCTCGAGGAGAAATATCCGAGCTTTGGCAACCTGGTGCCGCGCGACGTCGCGTCGCGCAACGCCAAGACGGTCTGCGACCAGGGCCGCGGCGTCGGCCCGGGCGGCCTCGGCGTCTATCTCGATTTCTCCGAGGCGATCGGCCGCCTGGGTCGCAAGGCGATCGAGGAGCGCTACGGCAATCTCTTCGAAATGTACGAAAAGATCACCGGCGAGGATCCGTACTCGGTGCCGATGCGGATCTACCCGGCGGTGCATTACACGATGGGTGGCCTGTGGGTCGACTACAAGCTGATGTCGACCGTCCCCGGCCTGTTCGTCGCCGGCGAGGCGAACTTCTCCGATCACGGCGCCAACCGGCTGGGGGCCTCGGCGTTGATGCAGGGCCTGGCCGACGGCTACTTCGTGATTCCTTACACCGTCGGCGACTATCTCGCTCGTCACATGGGCGAGAAGCTCGATCCGTCGCAGCCGGCGTTCGTCGCCGCCGAGGCCGAAGTCACCGGCCAGGTCGCGAAGCTCCTCGCGGTCCAGGGGGAGCGGTCGGTCGATTCGATCCATCGCGAGCTCGGCGGGATCATCTGGGATCACTGCGGCATGTCGCGCAACGCTGCCGGGCTCCGGACCGCGCTCGAGCGCATCCCGGCGCTGCGCCAGGAGTTCCACGAGAACGTGCGCATCCTGGGCAGCGGCGAGAGCCTCAACCAGACCCTCGAGAAGGCGGGCCGGGTTGCCGACTTCCTCGAACTGGGCGAGCTCATGTGCAAGGACGCGCTGGAGCGCGAGGAGTCGTGCGGCGGGCACTTCCGCGAAGAGAGCCAGACGCCGGAAGGGGAGGCGCTGCGCGACGACGAGCGGTTCTCCTACGTCGCCGCCTGGGAGAACCTCGGCAAGGACAAGGGCTGGGCGCTCCACAAGGAAGCGCTCTCGTTCGAGCACGTGCACCTCGCTCAGAGGAGCTACAAGTAATGAGACTCAGGCTGAAAATCTGGCGTCAGGCGTCGGCAGGCGCGACCGGGGGGATGGTCGACTACGACGCTCCCGATGTCAGCCCCGACATGTCGTTCCTCGAGATGCTCGACGTCGTCAACGAACGTCTGGTCGCCCATGGTCAGGAGCCGATCGCCTTCGACCACGATTGTCGCGAAGGGATCTGCGGCTCCTGCGGTTTCGTGATCAACGGCATCGCCCACGGCGGTCAGAAGGGGACGACCGTCTGCCAGCTGCACATGCGTCATTTCAAGGACGGCGACGAGCTCACTCTCGAGCCCTGGCGCTCGCGCGCTTTCCCGGTGGTCCGCGACCTGATGGTCGATCGCAGCGCCTTCGATCGCGTCATCCAGGCCGGCGGGTTCGTTTCGGTCAATACCGGTACCGCTCCAGACGGCAACTCCATCGCGGTCTCCAAGGTCCATTCCGATCTGGCGATGGACGCCGCCCAGTGCATCGGTTGCGGAGCTTGTGTCGCCCAGTGCCCGAACGGCGCGGCGCAGCTGTTCACTTCGGCGAAGGTCTCCCATCTCGGGCTGCTGCCGCAGGGGCAGCCCGAGCGTTTCCTGCGGGTGGAGGCGATGGTCGCCCAGCTCGAGGAGGAGATGTTCGGCAGTTGCACGAACTACGGTGAATGCGAGGCGGTCTGTCCCAAGAACATCTCCGTCGACTTCATCGCCCAGCTCAATCGCGACTACCTGCGGTCCAAAGTCGTCCCGGTACGCCGGGCGCGCGGCGCGGCAGGCGCAGGCTGAACCGGCGCATCGCCGCCGTCACGCAAGACGCAGTGCACCACGGGAGGGTGGAATGAGCATCGTCTGGTTTCTGCTGATCGGTCTCTGTGCGGGTTGGCTCGCGGGTCAGATCATGAAGGGCGGCGGTTACGGGATGCTCGGCGACATCATCATCGGCGTCATCGGCGCTCTGCT
>JBDSRU010000173.1:0-10152 GCA_039929145.1 Thermoanaerobaculia bacterium | reverse complement strand
TGCTCGTTTCGCCGCCGACCGGCGCTACGGCCCACCTCGAAGCGCTCGGTGCCATCGCGCGATTCCTGCGCGATCCGGAGCGCCGCGCGCAAGTGCTCGAAGCGCAAGGCGCCGCGGATCTCGTGGCCTGTCTTCAGGGTGAGCCCGCCCACGCCGTCCGGACCGAGGTAACTTCCCATGTCTGAGGCCCAGAAGGTGCGGGTGAGCGAGCTCTTCGGCGACGAGCTCGCGGATCTCAAACTTTCCGTCCTTGCCGGCGAGAATCATCTCGACAACCCGGTGACCCATCCGCGGGTGCAGAAGCCTGGTCTCGCTTTCGCGGGGTACTACGAATACATCAAGCCCGGCCGCGTGCAGATCGTCGGCGAGAGCGAGCTCGAGTACTTGAAGACCGTCGCCACGCCGGAGCGGCGCGAACGCCTCAAAGCGATCGCGGCCCTTCCGATCCCCGTCGTTGTCATCACCAAGGGGCTCTCACCCGGCGAGGAGTTCCTCGACGAGTTCCGGTTCCGTCAGGTCCCTGTGCTCTCGTCGAGCGCGCTCTCGTCGGTGGTGATCAAACAGCTCTCCTGGTTCCTCGAAGACCACCTGGTACCTTCGACCCGCCTGCATGGCGTTCTGCTCGATATTTACGGCCTCGGGGTTCTGCTCATCGGCTCGAGCGGCGTCGGCAAGAGCGAAGCGGCGCTCGACCTCATTACCCGCGGGCACAGCCTGGTCTCCGACGATCGGGTGACGATCAAGCGCTATCCGAGTGGCGAGCTGGTCGGCTTCTCCGAAGAGACGCTCAAGCACCACATGGAGCTGCGCGGGCTGGGCATCATCAACGTCAAGGACCTCTTCGGCCTGGCGGCGATCCGGGCCCGCAAGCCGATCGATCTCGTGGTCGAGCTCGAGCCGTGGCGCGAGGGCCAGGCGTACGACCGCCTCGGACTCGACGAGACCGTGTTCAGCATTCTCGACACTCCCTGCCCGTACATCCGCATGCCCGTGGCGCTGGGCAGAAACGTCGCGAATCTGGTCGAGATCGCGGCGCGCAATCACGTGCTCAAGCTGCAGGGAACGCACTCGGCGCGCGAGTTCGCGCGCAAACTGGAGGAGCAACTTGAACGCAGCCGCACCGCCAACCGCGACAGGACCGGTGACGATGCACGCTAGGCTGGTCCTCGTCACCGGTCTGTCCGGCTCCGGCAAGAGCACCGTAGCGAAGTGCTTCGAGGATCTCGGCTACTACTGCGTCAACAACCTCCCGCTGCCGCTGCTCAGCCAGTTCGTGGCCGCGCCGCTCGACTTCGTGCCCGGGCGCGACCACATCGCGGTCGTGATGGACATGCGCGCGCCGGGTTTCGCCTCCGAGGCGCCGCGCATCCTGGCTGAGCTCGACCGCGGCAAGCTCCAGACGACGCTGGTCTTTCTCGAATCGTCGGAAGAGGCGCTGATGCGGCGTTTTTCGGAGTCGCGCCGGCCGCACCCGTTCTCGGAGGAGCTGCCGGTGCTCGACTGCATCCGCGCCGAGCGCGCCATGATGAGCGAGCTGCGCGGCGCCGCGGACCTGATTCTCGACACCAGCGACTGGTCGATCCACGATATCCGCAGCCTCATTTACCGTGAGTTCGGGCGCGACGCCGGCCACGAGCCGGTGATGAACGTGAGCCTGATCAGCTTCGGCTTCAAGCACGGCATCCCGTTCGGTGCCGATCTGCTGTTCGACGTGCGTTTCCTGCCCAACCCGCACTTCGATCCGGAGCTCAGGCCGCTCTCCGGCCTGGACGAGCCGGTGCGCGAGTTCCTGCGCCAGCGCACCGATTTCCAGGAGCTCGTGACGCGACTCGCCGACCTGCTGCGCTTTCTGCTGCCGCGCTATCAGCAGGAGAACCGCAGCTACCTCACGATCGGTATCGGATGCACCGGGGGCCAGCATCGATCGGTCGCAGCGGTGGAAGCCCTCGCCGCGGCGCTCGAAGAGGGCGGCTGGTCGGTGCGGGTGAAGCACCGCGACCTCCCGCGGGCGCAGCCATGACTCCCGTCCTGCTGGTGACCCAGGGGAGGCTCGCGCAGGAGATCCTCGCCGCGGCGGAAACGATCGCCGGCGTCCGTCCCGACATCCGCGCGCTGGCGCTCGAATGGAACGATGGGATCGACGCGGCGCGAGCGCGCATCGCCCAGGCGATCGCCGAGCTCGACCGCGGTGCCGGCGTGCTCGTCCTCACCGACATGTACGGCAGCACCCCTTCGAACGCCGCGATCGCACTCGCCGTTCCGGGCCGGGTCGAGGTCGTCACCGGAGTGAACCTGCCGATGGTCGTGCGCATGAGCTGCTCCTCGATCCTGCCCGCGACGCTCGCCGAGACCGCGCGCTGGCTCGAGGAGAAGGGGCGGAGAAGCATCTGCCGCGGCGTCCCTTCCGATCCGACGGCGCCCCCGTCTCCGCCGGCGGGAGGGGAGCGCTCCGGCTGTGGTTGAGCGCGAGATCGAGATCGTGAACCGTTTGGGACTTCACGCCCGCGCCGCCGCCAAGCTGGTTCATCTGGCGAGCTCATGCGCGTGCCGGGTGAGCGTGCTTTTCGCCGGCGAGGACGTCGATGCCAAGAGCATCCTCGGCCTGCTGCTTCTCGCCGCGCCGCAGGGCGCGCGACTCGTGGTGCGCTGTGATGGTCCGGGCGACGAAGAGGCGGTCGCGGCCATCGCCGCTCTCTTCGCCGAACGTTTCGGAGAGAGCGAATGAACGAGATTCGGCCGATGATCACGCTGCACGGCCTGGCGGCGGCGGGAGGTGTCGCGATCGGCCGCGCGGTCGTCATCGCGAATCGCGCGCTCGAAGTCTTCCGGATTCCGATTGCCGAGGCTGAAACCGCCGCCGAGGTCGACCGTCTGAAGGCGGCCTGTAGCGCCACCCAGCAGCAGATCCAGCGCACCCGAGCCAAGGCGAGCCATCTATTCGGACAGGAGCTGGCGGCGATTTTCGACGCCCACTCGCTCCTGCTCTCCGATCGCATGTTCCTCGATCAGGTCGAGCGTCGCATCGTCGAGGAACAGGTCAACGCCGAGTGGGCGGTGCACGAGACCTCGATCGAGCTCGCCAAGCGTTTCTCCGAGATCGAGAATCCCTATCTGCGCGAGCGCGGCCAGGACCTGGAAGACATCGGGCGCCAGCTGCTGCGGGTCCTGCAGGGCATCGCCCACCATGAAATCTCCGACGTCGAGGGCGACGTGATCCTGGTCGCGGACGATCTCGTACCGTCCGAGGCGATCCGGCTCGGACGCGACAAAGTCGTCGGTTTCGCGATCGAAGCGGGGGGCCGGACTTCGCACACTTCGATCATCGCCCGCTCGCTGGGCCTGCCGGCGGTAACCGGTCTGGACGAGGTCACCGACTACGTCACGAACTCCGACCCGGTGATCATCGACGGCCGCGCCGGGCTGGTCATCCTGCATCCCACGCCGGAGGTCCTGGAGGAGTACGAGCGCCTGCGGGCGGAGCTCCGGGCTGGGCGCTTCGGTGCCGCCGAGTCGCGCGACTCTGCGCCGGCGACAGCGGACGGCGTGGCGGTCGAGCTCATGGCGAACATCGATCTTCCGGAAGAGCTCACCCAGCTCGTCCGCATCGGAGCGCGCGGAATCGGGCTCTACCGCAGCGAGTTCCTCTACATGGAGACCGACCCGCGCCTGCCCACCGAGGACGATCACCTGCGGGTCTATCTCAAGCTCATCGAGGCGGCCGCGCCCGTTCCGGCGGGCGTCCGGACCTACGACCTCGGCGGACGAAAACTGGCGCGCGAGATGATGGACAGCGCGGAGGAGAATCCGGTGCTCGGGCTGCGGGGCATCCGCCTGACCCTGGCCCGGCCGCAGATCTTTCGCACCCAGATCCGGGCGCTGCTGCGGGCGGCGGCGGCCGGCGATCTCTGGATCATGGCGCCGATGGTCAGCCGCATCGAGGAGGTCGATGCGCTGCGGGCGGTCCTCGCCGAGGCCTGCGCCGAGCTGGCGCGAGAGGGCGTCGAGCATCGCGCGGCAGTGAAAGTCGGCATCATGGTCGAAGTGCCAGCGGCGGCGATCATCGCCGACAGCCTCGCGCGGGCGGTCGATTTCATGGCGATCGGAACCAACGACCTGATTCAATATTCGCTCGCGGTCGACCGCAACAATCGCAGCGTCGCGAGCCTCTACGAGCCGGTGCATCCGGCGATTCTGCGCATTTTACGCTTCGTGATCGAGAGCGCGGACGCTGCCGGAATTCCGGTCAGCCTGTGCGGCGAAATGGGAGCCGATGCGCAGATGTTGCCGCTCCTGGTCGGCCTGGGCCTGCGAAGGGTATCGGCGTCGCCGAGCGCCTTGCCGGCGTTGCGCCAGAAATTGGCGGGTCTACGCGCCGCGGAGCTCTCCGGGCTGGCCACGGCCTGCTGTGCCGCGAGGTCGGGGGCAGAGGTCTATCGACTGCTGGCGGAGCTTTCCGAAGCTCCTGAACGGGACTAGAGGTCATTCGAGATGAAGCAACCGGTACGCCGTGTCGAAAAGCCGTGGGGCCATGAGCTGATCTTTGCCCACACCGAGCGCTACGTCGGGAAGCTCCTACACATCGAGCCCGGCGAGGCGTTGTCGCTGCAGTATCACCACCGCAAGGACGAGACCTTCTTCGTCGCCCGCGGCGGCATCGAGCTGCAGGTGGAGGAGGACGGCGTCATGGTTCCGCAGCGCCTCGAGGAGGGCGAGTCCTATCATGTGACGCCGGGCACCCGTCACCGGATGGTCGCCGGCGAGAGCGGCTGCGACCTGTTCGAAGTGTCGACTGCGGAGCTTGACGACGTGGTCCGGCTGGAAGACCGCTATGGCAGGAGCTGACGGAAAGCCGCTGCCCTTCGCCGCCGGCCTGCTGGCCGGCCTGACGACACTGGCGATTTCGGGCTGCGCCGCGACTGTTCCCGACGCGGTCGCGCTTCCACCTGTCTCCCAGGCGATGGCGGAGGCACCCCCCTCCAAGACCGCAGGCGAGGACGTCGTCGCCTCGCCGGCGCCGCCCACCGTCGTCGTCATCGACGCCGGATCGATGGAAGGCGTCGAGGGTCCGAAGAACCTCGCCGATGCCGCGCGCGAAGAGCGCGACCGGCGCGCCCAGGCCGGAAAGCCGGTCGCCGTGATCGATAACCGCAACCTGGCGGAGTTCGCCAAGGGTCAGAAGCTGACGGTCGCCGAAGGAAGTGGCACCACGGCAGCGGACGCATCGGCCGGCAAAGAGGTCGATGCGGCCGCCGCCCGGGCGGTTCAGGACGAAGAGTACTGGCGCAACCGCGGGCTCGAAATCCGGCAGCGGTGGCGGACCTCGACCGACCGGATCGTCGAGCTCGAGGGCGAGTCGGAGGAGCTCCGCCGCCGCTTCTATGCCGCCGATGATCCCTACGTCCGCGACTCTCAGGTCAAGCCGGAGTGGGACCGCGCGCTGGACGAGCTCGACGAGACCCGCCGTGCGGCGGAACGTGCCGAGCTCGAGCTCGAGCGCTTTCTCACCGAAGGCCGCCAGGCCGGTGCCTTTCCCGGCTGGTTGAGAGACGGGACGGACCTCGAGCCCGAGCGCAAGGTTTCGAAAGCTCCGGACGGCGAACCCGCCGAGCCGGTTGAGCTGGAGGAGCCGCGGGACCAGCCTTGAGCCTTCCGCCGGAATTACGCCGCTTTTACGTCGAGACCTGGGGCTGTCAGATGAACGAACTCGACAGCCAGCGGATGACGGGCCAACTCATGCAACAGGGCCTGCTTCCCACCCGCGAGGTGGCCGAGGCCGACCTCATTCTGCTCAATTCCTGCAGCGTCCGCGAGAAAGCTGTTCAAAAAGTCTATTCGCGCCTGGGAGAGTACCGCCTGCTCAAGCGCGAGCGCCCGCACCTGCAGATCGGACTCTGTGGCTGTGTCGCCCAGCAGGAAGGCGAGCAGATCCTGGCGCGGGTCCAGGACCTCGACTTCGTGCTTGGACCGGCGCGCGTGGGCGAGCTCGCCGACGTGCTCGGCAAGCGCGCCGCCGGCGAGCGCATAGTGGCGACCGGTTTCCCGACGGAGCGCCGCTACGACTTTGACACGATCTCGCGCGACGGCCTCCACAAGGGCATGGTCACGATCATCGAAGGCTGCAACAAGCGCTGCACCTTCTGCATCGTTCCTTCGACGAGGGGCCCTGAGTCATGCCGGACAGCGGCCGAGATCGAGCGCGAAGTCCGCCACCTCCTCGACTTCGGCTTTCTCGAAATCGAGCTTCTTGGACAGACAGTCAATCATTGGCGGGAACCGGACGCTGGCGATTCCGCCAGGGACGCTGAAGGGGGCGACCCCAGCGAGCTCGGAGGGGCAGACGTCGGCCTCGACTTCGCCGATCTCCTCGGACGCCTTGCCGTTCTACCCGGGCTTCAGCGACTGCGCTTCATGACCTCCTACCCGCGCGACTTTTCGCCGCGTATGGTGGAGCAGTTCCGTCTCCATCCGAATCTCTGTGACGGCCTGCACTTGCCCGTACAGTCGGGGAGCGACATTGTCCTGAAGCGGATGGGCCGCGGCTACAGCATTGCGTCGTATCTCGAACTGGTCGCGGCCCTGCGCCTCGCACGCCCCTCGATCGCGCTCTCGACGGACATCATCGTCGGCTTTCCCGGCGAGTCCGACGCCGATTTCGCTGCCACTCTCGACCTCTTGCGGCAGGTCCGCTACGCCGCCGTCTATGCCTTCTGCTATTCACCCCGACCGGGGACGGCAGCGCTCCGCCTCGCTGACTCGGCCGTTCCGGATGCGGTCGCGCAGGCGCGCCTGCAAACGCTCTTCACTCTGCAGGCCGAGATCCAGACGGAGCTCCACTTCGAGTTCGTCGGACGCAATGTTGAGGTGCTGGTGACCGGCTGGGCGAAAGCGCCGGGAGTCCTCACCGGCCGAACAGGCTGCAACCGGATCGTGCAGTTCGCGGCTCCAGAGAGCGCCGCAGAGACCCCGCGCTCAGGAACCTTGGCGCGCGTCGCGATCACCCGCACGCACGCGCATAGTCTCATCGGCAGCTTTCTCTCCGCCGTTCTCTAGAATTCCCTTCACCTTTTCTGCGCTCTGCAACCTGCTCGCTTGACCGCTGCGAGCGGCCGTCGCACAATCGCGCCGATGAGCGAACCGGTCACGGCAGGGGAGCGATGGGTTGAGATGGAGGTCAAGGGACTGCTGCTCGATCCCGCCTCCGAGACTCCAGTGCTGTTGCTGCAATCCGTGGCGGGGACGATCGTTCTGCCGATCTGGATCGGTCAAGCCGAAGCGAATGCCATCGCGATGGCGCTCGAAGGAATTCGCGAGGCACGTCCGATGACGCATGACCTGATGTACGGCATTCTTCAGAAGCTCGAGGTCGAGCTTCCTCGCATCGAGATCTGGGCGCTTCGTGAGGGAACCTTCCACGGACGGCTGCGTCTGCGGCGCGGCGATAGTGAGGAGCACGAGGTCGACGCCCGCCCGAGCGACGCCATCGCCCTCGCAGTTCGCAGCGGCGCATCGATCTGGGTCGCCCAGGGTGTGGTCGACGAAGCGCTTCAGCTGGATCTGGCGACGGCGGAGGAGGAAGAGGAGCGTCTGCGCGATTGGCTCGAGAAGGCGCGTCCCGAGGATCTCGGCAAGTACAAGATGTGATTTCCTTGCTTACGCCTAAGTCACTGCATCGATGACACTTATGCGGATTGTCGGCGCGCCGACACATCCCTTCGCAGCCGTTTTGCGACGCAGCTTGACCGCGTCGGACCGGTTGAATACACTGCCGACCTTGCGATGATCCTAGCCATCACGAATCAGAAAGGCGGGGTCGGAAAGACGACCACCGCGATCAATCTCTCGGCCGCTCTTGCCTCCAAGGGATTGCGGACACTGCTCGTGGATCTCGATCCACAAGCCAACAGCTCGATGTCGTTTCTCGATGTGCACGGACTCGAGCGGACGATGTTCGATGTCCTGACGGATTCCGCTGTAAAAATGCAGGACATTGTGGTTCTGGCGGAGAAGGTGCCCAACCTTTCGATCGCGCCCTCCAGCATCGCTCTCGCGAAGATCGAGTCCAAGCTCCTGGGGGAGCTCGATAGCCACTTTAGACTTCAAGACGCCCTCGCAAGCGTTACGGAGAATTTCGACTTTATCGTCCTGGATACGCCACCGACCCTTGGCATCATCACGGTCAATGCGCTGGTCGCGTCCTCCCATGTCCTGATACCGATCCAGTCGAGCTACTTCGCCCTCGAGGGCACCGACGATCTCCTCGAAACCATCGACAAGGTGAAGCAACGCGCCAATCCACAACTGCAGATCCTCGGAGCGGTGATCACCCTGCACGACAAACGAACGCTCCTGTCGCGGGACATCGTCGACCAGATCCACAAGGTTTTCGGCGACAAGCTTTTCGAAACGATGATCACCAAGAGCGTGCGCCTCGAAGAGAGCCCGGCTTACAAGGAGTCGATCTTCACCTTCGCGCCGCGATCGACCGGAGCGTACGAGTACTACAAGCTCTCGGAGGAGGTCCTGAGCCGTGTCTGAGATCACAACTGCAAAACGGGGATTGCCCCTTCGAGTGAAAATGCGCCACGGCGCCCACTTCGTGGACGAGCTCGCCAGCCGCAACGAATCGACGGTCGGCCGGCTTCTGCCTCTCTCGAGCCTGCGGCCAAATCCTAACCAGCCGCGGACCGATGTCGGCGACCTCTCGGACCTGGTGGCTTCGATCCGCGACAAGGGCGTCCTCGAGCCGATCCTGGTGCGCAAGCAGGACGCATCTGAAGGAGTCCCGGCCGGGGTCAAATTCGAGATCGTGGCCGGCGAGCGGCGCTATCGGGCCGCGCTGGAAGCCGGCCTCTTTGAGATCCCGGCAATCGAACTCGACGTCACCGCCGACGAAGCACTCGAAATCACTCTGATCGAGAACCTGCAGCGCAAGGACCTCAACGCCTTCGAAGAGGCCGAAGGCTACCAGGCGCTCGGCACACTCCATAGCTACACCCAGGAGCAGATCGCCCAGGCGGTAGGACGCTCCAGAAGCTCCGTCGCCGAGAGTCTCGGCCTGCTGGTGCTTCCCGCTGAGGTCCGGGAAAGAGCCCTGGAGCTGGGAATCCAGGCAAAGTCCGCCCTCCTGGAGCTCGCCAAAGTCACGGATCCGAAGGCCCTCGAAGCTCTCCTGGCCCGAGCCGGCCGCGAAGGCCTGAGCCGCGACGACCTGCGCAACGAGCTCCGCAAAGGCGGGAGCACCCGCGGCGGAACAGCCAGAAAGCGCCCGTTCGCATTCAAGTTCCGGGCCCCCGACAAGTCCTTCCAGCTCCAGCTCCAGTTCCGCCAATCCACAGTCGAGAAGTCCGACCTGATCCGCGCCCTGGAGCAGATCCTCGACGAGATCCGCAACGCGCCCGAAACCTGAAATCCACTCAGTCCAGGCGCCTTGAGGGCGAGGCATTTCGAGGTTCAGAGAGAACGTTAGCGGCCCCTCGGCAGAAACAAAGACCCAAACAGGCAAAAGCAAAAGCTTTCAGTAAATGGAGTGCAAAGTCCGCGACCTGAGAGTGAGCGCCGGCCTTCAGACTCAGACTCCAGGCTCCTGAATGGCCTCGCTGAAGTCGGGCTCGCTGAGGAGAACCTCCACTAGTGAAGCAAGAGAAGAGACTGAAAGAGAAGCCTCGGAAGCTGAAGGTTATGTAAAACCTGCCGCAAGAATGAGTGGCCGTCTCACCATTCGCGAGAGCAGGTTTACATAATGTATCTTATCGGACGTTGCATGGAGGGCGGGTCTGCAGCCTTGCCGGGCCTCGCCGAGCCCCAACCCAGCCCGCCGCCGGCCCGGACCCCATTTCCCTTTTCCGAGCTTTTGCCGTTTGAGGGTTTGCCCCTACCAGGAATTTTCTCCCCTACCGATCTGAGCATCTTCCTGCCGGAACTCCAGCCGAAGGCCGTCGCTGTATTCCCTTACCGAGCTTTTGCTTTTTGAGGCTTTTGCCTCTGCCAGGAAATTTCTCCCGTACTGAGCTGAAGACCTTCAGGCCTGAACACCAGCCGAAAGTCGTCGCTCTTTTCCTTTACCGAGCTTTTGCCTTTTGGACGTACCACTGCGACCAGGAAGTTTCGCTGGTCGCGAACTGAACTTCGTCCGGCTGGACTCCCGCCGACCGT
>JBDSRU010000172.1:0-2685 GCA_039929145.1 Thermoanaerobaculia bacterium | reverse complement strand
CCCACTCCGATTTTGACGGCGATGGCAACAAGCTGCCGTATTTCTCTCCAACGGAGCGCCTCCAGGACCTCCAGTTGACCGAGGCCGATCTCTGCGACGAGCAGAAGCGCTGCGCGACGACCCGGCTCATCGAGTCGGATCGCGACCAGCGGCCGGAGTCCCCCCAGCGTCTGGCGCTGCTGCAAGACCTCTATGCACGCGGAGCCACCGAGCTCGACTCCCGGCTGGGCGAACTGTTTGCAGCGCTCAAGGCGAGAAACCTCTGGGAGGAGGCCCTGATCGTTGTAATTGCCGACCACGGCGAGGAGTTCCGCGAGCACGGCAAGTTCCTCCACTCGCAGGTATTCGAGGAGTCGCTGCGGGTGCCGTTGCTGATGCATTGGCCCGGGAGAATCGAGCCCGCGGTCGATACGCATCTCGTCGGGCTGGAGAGCGTCGCTCCCACCCTCCTGCGCGCGGTCGGCACGACGCCCCCGCCGCTCATGGAGGCACGGGACCTTCTGGCAGCCCTCCGCCCGGAGGAAGCAGCGGGAGGGCAGCAGGCGATGCACGTCTCGCAGGACAAGCTCGCCCGCACCCGTTTCGGGCTGCGCACGCAGCGCTACCTCCTGGTGTGGGATTTCGCCGACAAGTCGGCCAAGCTGTTCGATCGGCAGGCCGATCCCGGCGAAGTTCGGGATCTCGCCGCGCAGCTCCCCGATGTCCTGGCCGACCTGCGCTCCCGCCTTTTCTCGGCGCTGCGTCACTTCCGCAGCACCCGTCCGGGGCTTTCGGAAACCTCGCCCGATGTCTTTTCCGAAGCGGAGCGCAAGACGCTTCGTAGCCTGGGCTACCTGTAGTCATATAAGCGCTTTGTAATCAAAGAGATAAAATGCGGCAGCGGCTCTGGTAACATGGCCGTCGACTTGCACTCTTAAGAAGTAGTAGAAGCTGAACTACAGGGATTCATGGATCTGGCAGGCCAGATGGGTCCACAGGTATCGCAGTCGCTTTCAACGTCTACCGGGTCGTCGGTACCGCACGGTCGGCTAAAGCCGCCAAAGGAGAAGAGATGAAGAGCAACGTGCAGAAGTGCTTGGCAGTCGGCTTTTTGATCGGTGCGGGTTTCGCGGCGTCGGCGTCGGCGGTGAACTCGCTGGCCGTCAACGGCCCCGGCCTCAACGGAACCAATTTCAAGCTCGAAGTGACGCTCACCGCGTCGAGCAACAACGTCTACGTCGAGACGACGCATCCGACGGACGAGTCGCACTACCTGGCCCGTTTCTGGGTCGGCCGCGGCACCATCAACTTCCCGGCCAACAACTCGATCCGTATCGGCGCCCTCGCCGATGACGCCTTCGGTCAGCGGATCATCCTGTTCCTCAAGAAGAACCCCAACAACACCATCCATCTCAACACCTGGCACTTGCTCGACAGCGGTCCGTTCGTGTTCGGTTGCTCGATTTTCGTCACCGGCAGCGCCGGGACGGCTTCGAAGCAGTTCGAGCTCGAGTACACGCAGTCGAACGGTTCCAACAACGGCTCCATCAAGCTCACGCGTCTCGACACCAATCTCGTTTGCAACCTGACCGGCCTCGACATGGACAACTTCCAGGTCGACTCGGGTCGTTTCGGACTGCTCTCGGGATCGGGCGTGAACGCGACGGGCACCTACATCTTCGACGAGTTCGAGTCCTACCGGTAAGCGTTTCCGGCTCGAATCGAGCCAGGAGTTGCAGGCCAGGGCGAGGGACCGCAAGGTTCCTCGCCTTTCGTTTTCAGGGGCCGTTCGAAATGCGATGGCGGCCCGCGAGGCGGGCGCGCCGGCCGACAGCCGCAGAAGCTAGCTCCAGAAGCCGTCGGGCGAGAGGCGAGAAACCGAGAGGTTCCTCGCTTCGCGTTTTCAGGGGCGGGCCGGAATCCCGGGGTCGGCCTGCGAGCCGGGCGCTGCGGTCGACGGCAGCAGAAGCGAGCAACGGAAGCCGTCGGGCGTGAGGAACGAGGCCAGAGCCGCGCGGGGCGCCGGCCCGGAACCCCTGGCGATCGAAAGCATCAGGTGCGCGTTCGCCGGATTCGCCACGATCCTGACCCCTGCCTGCCAGGCGTGACTCTGAAATGTCCATCGATTCAGATACGGGTGTCCGCGCTCGACCTGGAGATGAATCCGGACCGCACCAGGGGTCTCTCCGGATGCGAGTCCTGCGCCCGCTTGCGACGATCGGACGGCGGCGACCGCGGCGGCGAGGAGAGCGTCGTGCGGCCACTCCTGCCCTCTGGGGGGCCCCAGGAAGAGCTGCGGAATTCCGCGGCCCGGCGACCAGAGTTCTGGCCCCTTCCATGTCGCGGCGGAGGGGAGCGACAACGCCACGCCGCAGAGCCCCGCGAGGCCGACCAGAGCGAGGCGGGCCGGCGACCGCGCGAGCGCCGGCGCAAGCTCGGCAAGCGCCAGGAGGATCAACGGCACCAGCGCGGCGGCGAATCGGGACTGCCGGTGGGGAACGAAGGTGAGCACGACGATCACCCCGAGACAGGCGATCGCCCAGAACCGGCGGGCGGCGAGTTCCGAACGGCGCCAGGTGCGCACCAGAAGGAATGCCAGCAGGAGAGCGACCGGTAGCCAGAAAAGGTCGGAAGCGAGCGCCCGAACGTAGAAGCCCGCTCCGTCCCAGCTGAGGAGCGCGGCGCCGCTGGACTTTTCGAACGACT
>JBDSRU010000171.1:0-8132 GCA_039929145.1 Thermoanaerobaculia bacterium | reverse complement strand
TCTGCTCCGCGGGCGACATCGCCGCCCACTCCTCACGGACGTCCTTCGAAGCCGTCTTGCGCACCTCAGCGGCCTTGCCCGCCTTGAGCAGGCGTCCTGCCTCGACGATGACCTTGCCCGCCGGGTGATCGAGAATCGCTTTTCCCTTGAGCGTCACCGGCTCGCCGGAGGCGAAGCCAGTGCCCGCAACCATTACTATCCCCAGAAACGCGCAGAAAGCCGATGAAGCCGTCCGATTTCGCATGGCACCCTCCCTTGCCTTTGAAACGCAACGAGAGCCGGAAAGGCGACATCGCAAGCCGGGAGAGATGGCGGGCAGGAGTGATGTTTCGCAATCGGACCGGCGGACGATTGCGCTGGGAGAGACCTCTCAGGAAACCTCCGCCGCAAGGCACTTCTGAAATCGGCTGGCACCTTGTCTTGGGGCACCCTGTTGTGGCGCGAGGCAAAAAGCTCCGCCCCACCGCGGAGCTCCGGCGCTCGAGGATTTGGGGTGGGCGACCCGCCTGCTAGGAGCACGCCCCAAATCCTCGAGTGACGGGGCGCGCGACCACCGCCGCAGAAGGCGAAATCGGCCGGCACTACTCTGGGGTAACGCCGTTGGCACCTCGCCGAGCACTACCTGAGCCGGTCGCCTACTCCGTTCAGACCGCGAAGATCTGGATGTCGTCGATCAAAGTGTGGGCGGTGATCGCCGAGGTGCGGTTGCTCCAGGAGTCGATGGCGAATCCCCCATCGACGCCCTGCAGAACGCCGAGCGAGTCGAGCACATCGACCTTCCAGAGGGCGGGTTCGGAGCTCCCCAGTGGCCAGACGCGCGCCTGGAGGTGGCTGTCGGGGCCACCGAACGCTGCGTTTGCGGCGGGGGGCGGATCCTGGAGGAGGTAGCGCACGCGATACGGCACACCGGAAGTGAGACCGAGGTTGTTGTCGAACGTGACGTCGATCGAAGCCTCCACCCCGCCGGACTCGTACCAGAGGCCGATCGCCGGACCGCGGAAGGCCTCGACGAAAACGGCGTAGCCCTGACCGAACGGAGTCGTCTGCTGCAGGTAGCCGCCGTTCTGCCGGGCGTAGAAGCCGACGCCTTGCGAAGAGGCCTCCTCGAAAACCATCGTGAACAGCACCTGCACGGCCGAGACATTGCCGGGCGCGACCATCCGCGCCAGCGAATAGCTCGACGGATCGGGGCGCAGGCGTCCCCACCCCTGCTGCACGTCAGCGACGGCGACTTCGTTGCCAGCGGCAGTCCACGGCGCCGGCCAGGCGGAGCCATCCGGCAAAGTGAAGTTCTCTTCGAGGAGAAGTGCGCCGCAGCAGGGCGGAGCGCCGAGCGTCGAGCTCCAGGCGCAGACGGAACCGACTTCGAAGCCGTCGAAGAAGACGCTTACAGCGCCTGCGGGCGAGACGACCAGCGCGAGGAGCGCCATCGAGGCGCAGAGCACGGAGGCGGGCATGCTCCATTCTGCACCGGGGTCGAGTTCCCGAAAAGTGGCAGATACATCGGGCAGAGTCCCGCTTGCAAAAACCGATTCCCCAGGTCTACGGCAAACTACGCTGCCGCACCCCAGGGCACTTCTCTACACTCCAGCCGGAGGATTTCCATGTCCACTCTCGTCAACCGCTGGACCTCGTTCGCGCCACAGTTCCTGGCGCTGCTGCGCATCGTGGCGGGGCTCCTGTTCTGCCTCGCCGGGACCTCGAATCTCTTCGCCTTTCCGGTCGGCATGCCGGGCGGTGAGATCGCGCAGTTTCCGTCGCAAGCCTGGATCGGGGGAGTCCTCGAAGTGGTGGGCGGAGTACTGCTGATTCTCGGCCTCTTCACCCGCCCGACCGCGTTCGTCCTCTCCGGCGAGATGGCGGTCGCCTACTTCCAGTTCCATGCCCCCGGCGGCTTCTGGCCGACCGTCAACGGCGGCGTGGCGGCGGTGCTCTACTGCTTCCTGTTCCTCTACCTGTCCGCCGCCGGCCCCGGAGCCTGGAGCCTCGACGGCCTGCGTCGCGCGAACACCACGCAGGGGACACGTTAGCGGGACACGTTACAGGGACAAGTTCAAGGGGACACGTTACGGGGACACGTTCAAGGGACGCGATGGCGAGGCAACCTGGCCTCCGCGCCACCTCTGCCCTCCGCCCCTACCTGAGACACCGACCCTCAGCAGGTGAGAGTCGCCGGCCGATCTGGGCTCTGGATCCCAAAACACTCCCCGGCGCTCGGTTCCCAAGAACCTTCGCTTCCGGAAGGAAGTCGTAATAGAGCGGTGAACCCGGGGTAAGGACTTCCGTCGCGAAGGCGCGCGATCCTGCGCGGTGGAGGGTCCCCATGCGCTGGAATTCCCGACCTGCCCTGATCGTCACCGCCATCACCTTGCTCGCCGTCTCTATCCCTGCTTCCGCCAGTGCCCAACTGGGGTCGCCGCGGACCCAGTTCTACACCCTCGGAATGCCGGGGACCGGAGCTCCCCTGCAGGGCCTCGCTCAGTTCGGGGGCGGGATGGCGGCGGGCGACTTCAACTGCGACGGATTCGACGACCTGGCGGCCGGCGCGCCGGCCTTCGACTTCGACGGCGACGTCGACACGGGCGCGGTTCTGGTGCTGTACGGCAGTGAGGAGGGACTGCACCCCCTGGCGTCACAGTGGGTGACACCCCCGGTGCTGCTCAACGACCTGCCCGAACCCGGGGACCGCTTCGGCTATGCACTCGCGGCCGGCGACTTCGACGGCGACGGTTGCGCGGAGCTCGCCATCGGAGCACCGTTCGAAACGCTCTCCGGTGAGGCTGAAGCCGGGGCGGTGACGATCTTTCTCGGCGGCGAAGCGGGACTCTCCCCCGGCTATGCCTTCTACCAGAGCTGGACCGGCACCGGAACCATCGGCGGCGCGATCGAGACCGGCGATCATTTTGGACAGACGCTGCTCGCCCATGACTTCGATCGCGACGGCTTCGACGATCTGGCGGTCGGCGTGCCGCGCGAAGACATCGGCACAGTCGTCAACGCCGGCGCGGTCCACGTGCTGTTCGGATCCGCTGCGGGAGTGAACGGAGTGCGCGACATTCTGCTGTACCGCGGTGGCGCGGGCGACCTCCCCGGCGAGCCCGAGTCGGCCGAAGAGCTCGGTTTCGCACTCGCTGGCGGAGAGCTCAATCCCGGCAACGGCCACGAGCTCGCCATAGGTTGTCCCGGTAGGTCGATCGAGGGCGGTCCGGCCGACGCAGGCTCGGTGCTGCTCGCCTATAACCTTGCCAGTGGCCCCCTGGCCGGCGAGATCCACCTCGACGGCCAGGGGGTCTTTCCGCTGGCCGAGAGCGGCGATCGCTTCGGCGCCGCGCTGGCCGCCGGCGACTACAACGGCGACGGGCGCGACGAACTCACTGTCGGCATTCCGGGGCGGAGCTCCGGCGCCCTCAATCTCGTCGGCGCACTGGCCGTCCGCGATTTCGATCCGACCCTGTCCCTCTTCTGGCTCCAGGGGCAGCTGAATCCGGAAACCACGCAGGAGGGCGACGAGTTTGCCGCGACCCTGCTGGCCGCCGACTTCACCGGCGATGGCATCGACGATCTCGCCATCGGCGTGCCGCGCGAGGACCTCTCCAGTCTCGCCAACGCCGGGCTTCTCCACGTCGTGCACGGCAGTGCCGGCGCCGGCCTCACCAACTCCGGGGACCAGATCTGGACGCAGGTCCTGAATCCGCCGGAGGACGAAGACCGATTCGCCGCGGCCCTCGCCGCGGGACGGTTCGCAGGCCACAGCGGTGCCGACCTCGCCATCGGCGTTCCGTTCGAGGAGATCGCTGGCGAGGTCGAAGCCGGCGCGGTCAATCTTCTGTACTCGATCGCGCTCTTTCGCGACGGCTTCGAGGACGGAAATAGCGCCGACTGGTCGGTGACCGTACCCTGAGGGTCGGCCCGGAGTCGCTCAGACCTGTTTCTGGCGGTGGTAGTGCCGGCGCGCCTTGGCGCGATTGCCGCAACTCTGCATCGAGCACCAGCGGCGGTTGCGGGTGCGGCTCTGGTCGAGGAAGAGCCAGGTGCAGGCGCTGCCATCGCACTGGGCGACGCGCCCAAATTCGCTGGACGTCATGAGATCGGCGGCGGAGCGCGCAATCGGCCAAAGGGCGGCAGTCGGCAAAGGCACCGGCGCGAACTCCCAGCGGAAATCGGCTGGCACCTTTGCAGGCAGCATCGCAGCTTGAACCCTCGCAGCAGGGAAACCGGCTGGCACCTCCGCAGGCAGCACCTCCAGCACCTCCGCAGGGAAATCGGCTGGCACCTCCGCAGCCGACGCTGTTCCTGTTCCTGGATCCTTTTTCTCGCCCCCGGTGCTGGCCGCAATGCGCAGATGGGCGTGCCCCTCCTGAAGCACCTCGTTCAGCGTCGCGACGTCGTCCGGAGAGGCGGCGCGGCCGCGAGCCCGGCTGGAGAAGATCCGGTAGAGGCTTTCGCGCAGTCGGAGGGCGGTTGCGAAGGCCGCTGGCGTCTCTGAAAGCGCTACGGGAAGGGTCGCCAGTCCGGCCTGCGAAGCGAACCCCTGCAGGGCGGTAAACCCCTTCAACTGATCACTTTCCGGCCGAGCTCGATCTCCCCAGGAGTTGACGAAGTCGAGGCAGAGAGCGCCGCCGGAGAATTCGAAGGCTCCGACGCCGGGGGGATCAGCTGGAGGCGCCAGCTCAGGGGACGACGGGGGGAACTCGCGAGGCATCTGGTGCATTATAACCGTCATTGACCACTTGACAGGTTAATTTCATCTCGTTACGATCTAACCACATTCAATACTCAAGGAGGTTATATGTCCGCAGCCAACTCAGGCACCGCCACCGTCGCCCCGATCACTGAGGCCATCCGTTTCGCCGACCAGCTCGAGCGCTCTTTCCGCGGCGGTGCCTGGCAGGGACCCTCCCTCACCGAGGCCCTCGAAGGCGTCAGTCCGACTGCCGCCTATCGCCGGCCGGTCGCGGGAGCGCACAGCATCGCCGAGCTCGTCTTTCACGTCGATTTCTGGCTCGAGGCCTCACGGAGAAGAATGGCAGGAGAGGCCGAAGAGGGTTCGTCCAGCGAGCCCGACTGGCCGTCGGGGGTCGATGGCAAGAGCGCCTCCGCTCCCGCCTGGGAGGCTGCGCTCGCCCATCTCCAGGCGACCCATCGCCGCCTGCACGCGGCCGTTCTGGCCCTCGACGACGAGCGCTTCGATCAGCCAGTCCCCGGCTCCGACCCGACCTTGCGCGGCCTGCTGCTCGGGATCCTGCAGCACAACGCCTACCACACCGGCCAGATCACCCTGCTCGCGAGGGCCGCAGCGAAAGCCGGGCCGGGCGCAGCCCCAAGCTCGAGCGCGTCGTGAACCTCGAGGCCATCGCCCCGCTCTTTCCGGATGGCACCGTCTCCGCCGGCGACCAGGGCATCGCCTCCGTCTGGGGAGCCTGTGCGCGCTGCCACGAGAGGATGTCCCGGCCACCGGCTACGATTGCCCCCGTCCTCGGCCCGCTGGTCGCCGTTTGCTTCGAGTGCCTGTCCATCGCCGAACGGCGAGCGCTCGAGCTCGACCTGACGAGCGCGGCCCGCGTACAGCGCGCCCTGCTTCCCGCAGCCGCCACGGCTCTCGACGCCTGGGAGGTCGCCTACCACTGGCAGCCTCTGGGTATCGTCTCGGGCGATCATGTCGATGTCCTCGCGCCGCCCTCTCCGGGCGCGCCGCTCCACCTCCTGCTCGGCGACGTTGCCGGAAAAGGGGTCGCGGCATCGCTCCTGCAATCGCATCTGCATGCGCTTTTCCGCGCTCTCGCGCCCACCGACCTCTCCCTGTGCAGCCTGCTCGGTCGGGCCAACCAGCTGTTCAGCGCCGCAACCGCCGCGGCTTCGTACGCCACCCTGACGGCGCTGCGTCTGTTCGACGACGGCCGGGTCGAGCTCGCCAACGCCGGACATCCGCGTCCGCTCGTTGCCGACGGGCGCGGTGTTCGACCGGTCGAGGGAGCCGATCTGCCGCTCGGTCTCCTCGCCGGCGCCGGCTACCAGACCCGGGAGCTCTTCCTCGCGCCCGGCGAGACGCTGTTGCTCTATACCGACGGCTGGACCGAAGCGGCAAACGTCGACGATGAGGAGTACGGGATCGGTCGCGCAGCCGCGAGCTTTCGCCGTGCCGCGAGCCTGCCCCTCCCCGACCTGCTCGCCGCCTGCCGCGCCGACCTCGAGGCGCATCTGGGGGGCCTGCCGCTCGGCGACGACCTGTCGCTCCTCGCCGTCCGCCGCCGCGCCGCTTGACGCGAGGACACGTTACGAGGACACGTTGCGAGGACACGTTGGGAAGACACGTTGGGAGAACAAGCGAGGCCTCCTGCGTTTGCCAGCCCCCGGCGAACCGCCGGTGGTACGCTCGAATCAGGTTCTTCGGGCTCAAGCGAACGACGTGGGCGGCCTCTCGCCGGCGAACGCTTCGCGCCCGACTTCGAGGAGGTCCGGGATGGTTTCACTGGCTTCGCTCTGGCTGCCGATCGTCGTCGCTGCTGTCGCCGTCTTCCTGGTGAGCTCGATCCTGCACATGGTGCTGAAGTACCACCGCGCCGACCACAAGAAGATTCCCAACGAGTCGGAAGCTCTCGCCGGCCTCGCCAAAGCCGCCCTGCCTCCCGGCGCCTACATGTTCCCCTTCTGCGATTCGATGCAGGAGATGGGCACTCCCGAAGGGCAGGAGAAATTCCGCCGCGGTCCGGTCGGTACGATCTACATCCTGCCCAACGGCCAGATGTCGATGGGCAAGTATCTCGGCACCTGGTTCGCCTACTGCCTCCTGGTGAGCGCGGTCGTCGCCTGCCTCGCCTGCGGGGTGCTGGCCGCCGGAGCCGCGACGACGGTGGTCTTCCACCAGATCGCCCTTTCGGCCTTCCTCGCCTACGGACTCGGGCAGGTGGTCAACTCGATCTGGCTCGGCGTGCCGTGGGCGAACACCTTTCGCTCGCTCTTCGACGGCCTGATCTACGCCGCGGTCACCGGCGGCTGCTTCGCCTGGCTCTGGCCGCACTGAAGCCACTGCTGCTGGCTGGAGTCTCATGGCCTGTCGCGACAAATTCTGCCGCGTAAGAGGGCAGGAGGTGATCATGTTTCGACATCGCGCCCTGTTCCCAGCTCTCTCGGTTCCAGCGGCCGCGCTCCGCTTCGTGGTGGGGTTTGCAGGACTCATCGGATCCGGCGCGCCGGTTGCGGCCCAGATCTACGTAGCGAACGCCAACGCCGACTCGGTGCTGGTCTTCGATCCAGCCGTCGCCGGCGCCCAGCCGCCGCTGCAGGAGATCACCGCGACGCCGTCAGCGATGGACCTCGCATCCTCGGTCGCCGTCCACGTCGGGCGCGATGAGCTTTTCGTCGCCGGCCGCAACGGCGACACTCTCTTCGTTCTCGATCTCGACGCCACCGGCGCCGCGACGCCCCTGCGCACTCTCGGCGGTGTCGCGACGACGATCGACACCCCCTGGGACCTCGAGGTCGACTGGGAGCGCGACGAGCTCTATGTCCTCTCGAAGGACGCGAGCGAGATTCTGGTCTTCGGCATTCTCGCCGCCGGCAACATGCTGCCAGCGAGAACCATCGCGACGTCGCCTCCGTGGCCGACGACGACCGTCGACTTCGACCTCGATCTGGTGCACGGCGAGATCGCCGTCGCGGACCGGACTCCGGGCGCAGCGGCGATTCACTTCCTGCCGCTGCTCTCCGACGGCGTTGCCGCGCCGGTGCGTTCAATCAGCGGGGCGGCCACCGGCCTCACGGATCCGTTCTCGGTCGCAGTCGATCCGGTGCACGACGAGATCTACGTGGTGAACGGCACATCGGTGCGAGTCTTCGCGCGCACCGCCAGCGGCAATGTGGCGCCGCTGCGCGTCCTCTCGGGCGCCGCGACGGGGATCTCGGGAACCCGCGGTGTCGACGTCGATCCGTTCACCGGTGAGATCTCCGTCCTGCGGACCCTTCCCGAGCCCGCGCTCCTCTTCTTCGCCCGCACTGCTGACGGCAATACCGCTCCGCTCCGCGCCATCACCGGGGCGGCGACGCACTTCAACGGACCGAGCTTTCATTCCTACTTCCCCTGGCTCGTATTCGCCGACGGCTTCGACTACGGCACCGCCGACGGCTGGAGCTCG
>JBDSRU010000170.1:0-5524 GCA_039929145.1 Thermoanaerobaculia bacterium | reverse complement strand
CGAGGTGCCGATCGCAAGCTCGCCCTCACGATTGCGCCACCCGGCCCTGGCGAGAACGCGCAGCGGTCCGCTCTGCACTCCAGCGAGTACGACGAAGATCCCCGCGTCGCGGAGTTTCGTCACCGTCGAGTCGAGCGCCACCAGACCGGTGGCGTCGAGGAGCGGCACTGCCCGCAGGTCGAGAACGACGACGCTGATCCCCTGGGCGACCGCGCGCACCGCCGTCATCGCGCGCTGCGCCGCGCCGAAGAACAGCGGCCCGGCGATCTCGTAGAGCAGCAGATTGGGCGGCAGCGGCCGGTCGAGATCGAGCTCTTCGGAGGAGACCAGTGAGACCCGCGACACCGCCGCCATGCGTTCCATGAAGAGGATCGAGGCGAGGACGATCCCAACCGTCACCGCCACCACCATGTCGAAGAGCACAGTGAGCGAGAAGCAGGTGACGAGCACTACGACATCGGCACGCGGCGCCACTTTCAGGATATGCAGGATGTGCCTGCCCTCGGCCATCCGCAGCGCGACGTGGAGCAGCATCGCCGCGAGCGCCGCCATCGGCAGAAGGCCCATGAGGGGTGCGAAGGCGATGACCGCGAGCAGCACGAAGAGCGCGTGAAAGACCGCGGCCAGGGGAGAGCGCGCGCCAGCGCGGACGTTGGTCGCGGTGCGCGCGATGGCGCCGGTCGCCGCGAAGCCGCCGAAGAACGGCGTCAGGAAGTTGCCGATCCCCTGCGCCAGAAGCTCGCTGTCCGGATCGTGCTTCTTGCCCGTCATGCCGTCGGCCACCACCGCCGAGAGCAGCGACTCGATGGCGCCCAGGATGGCAATGGTGAAGGCGGCCGGCAGAAGCTCGCGGAGGAGCTCGAACGAGATCACCAGGCGTCCCCCACCCGCCCCGGGGAGGTTCCAGGGCAGGAGCGGTGTCGGTGGCAGGCGCGGAATGCCTGCGTGAACGACGCCATCGAGGGTGTAGGAGAAGCGGTCGTGAATCGTCACTACTGAGAAGCCCGGCCACCATCGGCCGGCCAGATGCGCTGCGATGCCGGCCAGCACCAGCGCCACGAGCGGTGCCGGTACCCGCTTCGAAAGCAGCGGCCAGCCCACCAGAACGGCGAGCGTGAAGGCGCCGATACTGAAATCCGCGAGGTGAGCTGAGGGCAGCGCACGCGCGAGAGTCGCGAGCCTGGCAAGGTAGCCAGACGGCAGGCCTGCGACCTCCAGCCCGAGAAAGTCCTTGAGCTGCAGCGTCCCGATGACCAGTGCAATGCCGGCGGTGAAGCCGGTGGTGACGGGATACGGTACGAACTCGATGAACCGCCCCAGGCGGTAGATCCCCATCGCCATGAGGATCATCCCCGCCATCATTGTCGCGAGCAGCAGTCCACCAAGGCCGAAGCGGTTCGCGATCGGCGCCAGGATGACGACGAACGCCGCGGTCGGTCCCGCCACCTGCACCTTGGAGCCACCGAGAAGCGCGATCAACACGCCGGCGACGATCGCCGTGTAGAGCCCATGCTGCGGCGCGACGCCCGAGGCGATGGCCAGAGCCATCGAGAGCGGCAGGGCGACGACGCCGACCACCACGCCGGCGGCGAGGTCGGCCTTCAAGTCGGAGGCGGTGTAGCCTTTCCGCCACGCCCGCCGCAAGGCGCTCGCGATGCGAACCCTGGGCGCGCGAACGAGCGTGGTGGAGCTGGAGGTGAGGGGCGTCATGTGTCAAAGAGACCGTACGACCGCAGACTGCGCTGCATCGTCCGGACTTTCGGACGAACTCATTGAATCGTATACCTGCGCCATCTATCGCGTCGATTCGAGCCCTGGACCGATCTTCCTCGCGGTCGGCGCGACGAGCCCTGCGCTGGATCTCTGGCTCGGGGAGCGCGCCGGGCGGCGCTTCGCCTTTCTCTCCGCAGCCAACCCGGGCTCCGTGCAGCTCCCCGCCGACGCGAATCGACTCCGGCACCAGCGACTCCTCGAGCGCTTGCAGGAGAGCGGTCTGACGGCCATTTCAGGCGAGAGTTACGAGGCCGCGAGCGGCGGTTGGCGGGAAACGAGTCTGCTGATCTGCGGAATCGAACGCGGCGCGGCCATCGCTCTCGCCCGCGACTTCGGGCAGGCCGCCCTGCTGTACGGCGAGATCGGGGGACAGGTCGAGCTGGTGTTCACCGGAGCGGCCCCCGAGAGGAGCTAGCCGCCGGCTTTTTTCTGGGCGTCCTTGTAGTGCGGCGAGGTCGCGGGCACCAGAGCGTAAGCGCTCTTCGCCTTGGCGGCGTCCTTGAGGCGCCGCTCGTAGATCTCAGCCACCTGATACCAGGCGTCGAGCCGCGTCTTCGGGAAGTGCTGCGCGAGCCCTTCGTAGGCTTTCGAGGCGAGATCCCAGCGCTTCAGGTCTTCGTACATCTGACCGAGGTCCCACCAGGCTTTCTCCGCGACCGGCTGGGCGCCGAAACGCTCCGTCAGGTCGCGCAGCGTCGCGAGCGCCGCCGGCACCGTGGCACCGAGCGCGGCATCGCGGACCGTGGCGCGCTGCTCGCGTTCGATCTCTGCCCGGGCGGCAAGCGCTCGCGCCGACCAGGGCGAGGCCGGGTAGTTCGCCGCGCAATCGGCGTAGAGCTTCCGCGCCTCTTCGGTGGTCTTCTTGCTGTCGGCCGCCTGCACCAGCTTCGCCTGCTGGAACGCCGCCTCCGCCGCCCGCGGATCGTTGCGGAAGCGGCTCTGGATCTCGACGTAGGTGCCAAGCGCCTCTTTGCCACGCTGCAGGCTCGCCTGCGACCTGGCGATCAGGAAGTAGCCGTCGATCGCCAGCGGGCTCCCCGGATAGGTCGCCACCAGCGCCTGGGCACCCGCGAGCGACTGATCGAAGAGCTTGGCGTCGAACTTGCCGCGCGCCACTTCGAGGTCGGCGATCGCCGGATCGACGGCGGGCTTCGACCTGCTGTCGGCTGGGTTCGACTGCGGGTTGGCCGGCGCGGCCGGCAAGGTGCCGCTCTCCTTCCGGGGTTTTGCCGTGGCCTCTTTGAGCGGCTTCTCGGCGATCGGCGCTGCGACGGGCGGCGCCGTGGAAGGGGCCGGCGCTGCAGGAGTTGTGGCGTCAGTCGTCACGGCGGTCCCGACGGGCGCCGCGCTCGCTTCCGGCTTCACCTGCGCCGCGGACCTCGCCGGCACTGCCACGTTCGCGGCCGGCGCGGACGTTTCGCCCGGAGGTGGCGCGACCGGATGGAGCAGCATCCACGCTCCGACGCCGACCAGGCCGGCGGCGAGCAGGGCGAAGACGAAGATCATCCGCTTGCCCAGCGTGCTGGTCGGGCTCAGCAGCTTCGTGGTTCCGCGCTTCAGACCCTTGAGCTCGTCGAGGAGCTGGAAGCGCATCGTCTCTTCGAACTTCTCGATCTGCTCGAGGAACTGGGCGACGGAGGCGTAGCGCTTCGCCGGTTCGGTGGCCAGACTCTTGAGGACGATCGGATCGATGTCCGGCGGCAGCTCGCGATTGAGCTCCGACGGGAGGCTGAACCGGCCGAGCGGGACGCGCCCGGTCAGCGCCTCGTAGAAGACCACGCCGAGGGCGTAGATGTCGGCGCGATGATCGACCGTCGCGGTCTCCACCGACTGCTCGGGGGCGAGGTAGCTGAGCGTGGCGAGCGACATCTCCTTGGTGGTCGAAGTGCCGAGCTTGCGCGCCACCGATTCGACCCGGCTGAGCCCGAACTCGGAGAGCTTGACCACCGAAAGCGTCGGCGAGACCAGGATCTTGCGCGGATTGAGATCGCCATGGACGATGCCTGCGCGGTGGGCTGCGTCGAGCGCCCGGGCAACCTGCTTGATGACCTGCACGGCCTCCTGCACCGAGAGGCGACGCTGACGGAACAGGAGGTCGAGCGAGGTCCCTTCGACGTGCTCGCGAACGAGGTAGACGAAGCCCTGATCTTCCCCCTGGTCGAGAATCGGCGCGATGTTGGGGTGGGTGAGCTGCGCGACGGCTTTCGCCTCGCGATGGAATCGCTCCACGGCCTCCGGATCCAGCGCGAATTGCGGCGCCAGGATCTTGATCGCGACCTTGCGGCCGCTGGCGGAGTCCTTCGCTTCGAATACGGTGCTCGCGCCGCCCTTGCCGAGCGCTCCGAGGATCTCGTACGAGCCGAGCCGGCGAGGCATCTCAGCCATTGCGGCCGTCCTCGAACACCATGACGGTGTCGCCGATGAAGATCCGGTCGAGATGCTGCAGCACGGCGCGCGTCACCTTCTGACCGTTGAGCTTCGTGCCGTTGCTGGTTTCGAGATCAATCAACACGAAGCCCTCCTCCTGCAATTCGATCGCCAGGTGCTCCTTGCTCGCCTGGGTGTCCGACAGGACGAGCTCGCAGGTGCGCGAGCGTCCCACCAGGACCCGCGCTTCACCGAGTGCGACATCGCTGCCGGCCTCCGGACCGAGTGCCACGAAGAGCCGGCCGGTGACCGCGGCCGCCTCTCCCTTGCGCGGACGCGGCGCCACCTGCAGGGTGCGGATCGGGAACGGCATCACGATGCCGCGCCGGCTGAACTCCTCCCAGACCCGCCCGCGAACATCGCTCTGGATGCGCGGCCGCTGGGCGATGTCCTCGATCCAGATGCGCAGCTCGTAGCGGATGGCGCTGTCGTCGAAGCCGAGAACATAGACGTCGGGGGTCGGTTTCTCGAGAATCCCGGCAATGCCCTCGGCCGACGCGAGCAGCGCCTGCTTCACCCGGTAGGGCGGTGTCTTGTACTCGGCGGTGACGATGACGCGCTCGAGGTGCAGCGGGTGCGGATAGTAGTAGTTGACGATTCTTTCCTGCGCCATGGTGGCGTTCGGAACGATCAGGTTGTCGCTGTCGCGGGTGCGCAGTTGGGTCGTCCGCCAGGAGATCGACACCACGCGACCCTCGATGTCGCCGATCTTGATCCAGTCGTTGATCCGGTAGGGCTTTTCGAGCCCGATGACCACACCGGCGAAGATGTTGCCGAGGATCGGCTGCAGGGCTAGACCGATGACCAGCGAGGTGATCGCCGAGCCGGTAACCAGACCACCCACTTCGACATCCGGGAAGGTGAGCTTGAAGGTGACGATCGCGGCGATGAAGTAGGCGGCGCCCACCGAGACCATCGGCAGCAAATTCGGCAGCCGGACACCGCGGCTGGGCAGGTGGAGGTCGAAGTAGAGCAACCCGGCGAGCCGGATGACCGTGATCGCGGCGAGGAACAGCAGGACCCACGCCAGGGCGTTATCGAACGTCTCGTACTTGCCCGGGGTAAAGAACGTGAACACCCTGAGACCCGCCGCGACCGCCCCCACGAAGAGGACGAACGAGAGCTGGCGGATGATCAGCACCCGGCGCAGCGCGGCGACGATGCCGATCAGGATCGCCGTGACCGCCAGGCTGGCGAGGATGGTGAAGGCTAGGCGCACGGGCTCATTGGGGAATACGGCAAGGGCATCCGAAGAGGGCCAAAGATAGCACAGGGGTCGCGGCCGGCGCCTCGGCAACCCCTATGCCTACAGGCATTTCCGCCT
>JBDSRU010000169.1:0-4293 GCA_039929145.1 Thermoanaerobaculia bacterium | reverse complement strand
TGGGGCAGTACAAGGGGGCGCTGATCCTCCTCGAGGGGCCCGACGGGCTCTACCTGATCGACCAGCACGTCGCCCACGAGCGGGTGCTCTACGAGCGCTTCCGGCGCTCGCTCTCGGCCGTGCGGGCCGAGTCGCAGCGGCTAGTCGTCCCACTGATGCTCGAGCTGTCGCGCGGCGAGCGGATGCGGCTCATCGAGCTCGCGCCGGCGCTCGAACCGGCGGGCTTCGAGATCTCCGAGCTCTCGGGCGGGTCGCTGGCGGTCGCGGCGACGCCGGCAGTCCTTTCGCCGGCCGAGGGTGAGGCGCTCCTGCTGCGTCTCGCTGCCGACGCCGAGGCCTCGCCGGAGAATCTCGGGCAGCGGATTCTCGATGACTTCGCCGCCTCACTGGCGTGCAAGGCGGCGGTCAAGATGCACGACGCGCTGGGGCCGGAAAAGCAGGAGGCGCTGATCTCCGAGCTCTTCGCCGCTGAAAACCCCTACGCCTGCCCGCACGGTCGACCGGTCGTGCTGCACCTGACCGACACCGACCTCGAACGCCGCTTCGGGCGCCGCTGAGGGCAGGGGTCGTAGAATCTCTCTCGTGGCCGACCGCAGCGAGCTCCTCACCGCCCTCGAAGCGCGCTTCGGACATACGTTCCGCAATCGCGAGCTGCTCGACGACGCCCTGACCCACCGCTCGTGGGCGAACGAGGCCGGAGGGGCTGCGCACTACGAACGGATCGAGTTCCTCGGCGACGCGGTGCTCGGCCTGGTGACCGCGGACTGGCTCTTCGAGCTCCACGCCCGCCGTCCCGAGGGCGAGCTTTCGCTGCACAAGTCGATGTTGGTGAGCGAAGGGCCCCTGGCTGCCTATGCCTCGAAGCTCGCGCTCGGGGAGGGTCTTCGCCTCGGAGCGGGCGAAGAGCGCTCAGGCGGCCGGCTCAAGGCGTCGCTCCTCGCCGATGTTCTCGAAGCGCTCTTCGGCGCGGTCTACCTTGACGCCGGATTCGAGGCCGCGAAGCAGGTCGTGCGCCTCTACCTCGAAAGTGCCAGCGAGCTGCCGATGGCGCAGCGGGCGATCGATCCCAAGACCTCGCTCCAAGAGCAGGTCCAGGCGCGCGGCTGGCCGCTGCCGGCCTACAGCGTGGTGGAGGAGAGCGGCCCGGACCACGACAAGGTCTTCACCGTCGAGGTCCACCTCCAGGAGAAGCTTGCCGGGCGGGGAATCGGCCGCACCAAGAAGGGCGCCGAACAGGCGGCGGCCGGCGGCGCGCTTTCCATGCTCGAGACGATCGCCGAAGCGCCGGCCGCGAGGGAAAACTCTCTGGAAGAAGGCGCCGAGCCCGCGCCAAGTTGACCGGTCCCGCCCCCGGTTTCTACAATGACCGGTTCCATGACTACTCTGGCACCGACCATCCTGCGTCTGAAGAACCATATCGGCGAGAGCGTCACCCTGCGCGGCTGGATCGTGCAGAAGCGCTCGAGCGGCAAGATCGGCTTCCTCCAGGTCCGTGACGGCAGCGGCGTCGTGCAAGCGGTGGCGAGCCGGGCCGATATCTCCGAGAGCGCGTGGGCCGACGTGGAGAAGGTCACCCAGGAGTCGACCGTGCATCTCGTCGGCGTGGTGAAGGAGGACAAGCGTTCCCCCTCCGGCGTCGAGATCCAGTTGACCGACTTCGGCGTCGACCACCTGACCGAGGATTTTCCGATCACCCCGAAGGATCACGGCGTCGCTTTCCTGATGGAGAACCGCCACCTCTGGCTGCGCTCCAGCCGGCAGCGCGCGGCGCTCAAGGTGCGTGCCGAGGTCGAGCAGGGGATTCACGATTTCTTCTACAGCCGCGATTTCGTGCGCATCGACTCGCCGATCCTCACCCCCGCGGCCTGCGAAGGGACGTCGACCCTTTTCGAGACCGACTACTTCGGCGACAAGGCGTTCCTCACCCAGTCCGGACAGCTTTACCTCGAGCCCGCGATCTCGGCCTTCGGCCGCGTCTACTGCTTCGGGCCGACCTTCCGGGCGGAGAAGTCGAAGACGCGGCGTCATCTCATGGAGTTCTGGATGGTCGAGCCCGAGGTCGCCTTCCTCGAGTTCGAAGGCCTCTGCAACCTCGCGGAGGAGTTCGTCAGCAGCCTGGTCGCGCGCGTTCTCGACCGCTGCGCCGAGGACTTGAAGGTTCTCGAGCGCGACACAAAGCTCCTCGAAGCGGTCGTTCCACCGTTCCCGCGCATCACGTATACCGAGGCGATCGAGCGCCTGAACGCCAAGGGCAATCCGATCGTCTGGGGCGACGACTTCGGCGCCGACGAGGAGACCCTGGTCGCCGCCGACTTCGACAAGCCGCTGATGGTGAGCCGCTTCCCGACCGCCTTCAAGGCGTTCTACATGCAGCCCGACCCGGAAAACCCGAAGGTGGTCCTCGGTCTCGACATCCTGGCGCCGGAAGGCTACGGCGAGATCATCGGCGGCAGCCAGCGCATCCACGACCACGACTTCCTGCTGCAGCGGATCCGCGAGCACAACCTGCCGCTCGAAGCCTTCCAGTGGTACCTCGACGTGCGGAAGTACGGCTCCTGCCCGCACTCCGGTTTCGGCATGGGCCTCGAACGCTTCGTCGCCTGGATGTGCAAGCTCGACCACGTCCGCGAGACCATTCCCTATCCGCGGATGCTGTACAAGATCTACCCTTGAACGGCGCCTGCCTCTAGCCCAGTCTCAACCGGGATTCGACGTCGCGGGTCCGCGCCGCAGCAGGACGAGGTTGCGGGCGTAGAGGAATGGCAGAAACGAGAACGACAGCAGGATCGGCAGCTTGTCGATGTGCAGGGCGTAGATCAGCGACACCGAGCTGCCCCAGAAGGAAAGGTGCCAGAAGATCGGCGGCACCACGAGCTCCTTGCGCTTCTCCGAGTAGAGCCACTGGATGACGAACCGGCTGCTGAACAGGGCGTTGCCGAGCAGTCCGAAGACCGTCCACCAGCTCGAGTCGATGTAGAGCCAGGGGAGAAGGGGACCCAGCAGGGGTTGGAGGAAGCCGGCGCTGTCGTTCATGGCGCCATTCTCGCCTCTTTTCGCGTCGGCGGGGCGGGCTTTCGCCAGCCCGACCTTCTCACCAGCTTTCTGCTGCGCCGCCGCATCTGCCCACGCCTGCTGCGTTGCGCTCGGTCGGCCTGCTCGACGGGCCGTCAGGCCCGTCTGCGCGGGCCTCGGTCGCGACGCCTTGCAGGCATAGGCATCTGCGTCAGCTCGCGACGAAATCTGGTGACAAGGTCGGGCTAGAGTCCGGGGATGCGCGTCACCTGGAAGGAAGTCGCGGTCTTCACGTTGCTCACGGTCATCTGGGGCACGACTTGGGCGGCGATCCGGATCGCGCTCGAGGGCATCCCCCCGGTGACCGGCGTGGCGATCCGCTTCGCGCTCGCGGGAATCGTCCTCATCGCGATCGGGCACCTGCGCGGCGTCCGCTTCGGCCGCCTCCCCGGTGAGAAGCGGCTCTGGGTGATCAACGCCGCGACCACCTTCGCGGGCTCCTACGGCATCGTCTACTGGGGTGAGCAGTGGGTGCCGTCCGGCCTCGCCGCCATCCTGTTCGCGACCCTGCCGCTGTGGATCGTATGCCTCGGCCATTTCCTGCTCCCGGGTGAGCGCGGCGGCGTCCGGCGGCTTGGCGGCGTCCTCGCGGGTTTCGTCGGCGTCGCTGTCGTCTTCTCCGAAGACTTCGACAAGCTGGGCGGGCCGCAGGTCCTTTTCGCCGCTCTGATCTTCCTGCTGGCGCCGCTGGTCTCGGCGATCGGCAGCCTGTCGGTCAAGCGGTGGGGCGCGGGAATGTCTCCTTTCTCCGTCGCCGGGGTACCGATGCTGATGACCGGCGTTGGCATGGGTGCTCTAGCGCTGCTGGTCGAGCGCGGCCGTCCGATCCTTTCCCCGTCCGTCGCGCCGAACCCCTGGCTCGCGACGATTTACCTCGCCCTCTTCGGCTCGGCGCTGACCTTCACGCTCTATTTCTGGCTGCTCGCGCGGCGGTCGGCCGTGGCGGCGTCGCTGGTCTCCTACACCGTGCCGATCTGCGCCGTTCTGGTGGGCTGGCTGGCGTTCGATGAACCGGTGACCTGGCGGCTGATCGCCGGCGGGGCAGTCGTCCTGGCAGGCGTCGGCGTGACTCTCTGGCCCGCGTCACGCCCCGTTGCGCCGCAGCGCGACAAAAATGCCGCTTTGCGGTAAAATCTAGCCGCACTGCGGCATTCTTGCCCAGGCGCCCGAGGGAGATGACCGATGGCCGACCCCGCATCGCCACCCACCGCCGCCCCCCAC
>JBDSRU010000168.1:0-5396 GCA_039929145.1 Thermoanaerobaculia bacterium | reverse complement strand
GGCTGACCGAGGCAAGCGCGCGCCCCGAGGTCCGCCGACCGCTCGCGGCAGCCCCACGCCCGACCGACCCGGCGTCGGAGAGCGAGCGTGCGGCGATCGAGGAAGCCCTGCTGCGCGCCAGCGGCGTCGTAGCCAAGGCCGCCGCCGAGCTGGGCCTCTCGCGCCAGGCGCTCTACCGCCGCATGGAGCGCCTCGGCATCGTCCTCGAGCGCCGCCCCCGTTCCTAGCCGGCCGACGATGAGCTCGCGTTTCGCAAGTCGGCTGGCGATCTCCGTGGCGGTTCCCGCGGTCGCGGTGGCTGCGGCCTCCGGGGGAGCCGCGTCGGCCGGGGCCTCGCCGTTCGCGGTGGCGGTCACCGGCCTCGTCGTCGGGATGCCGCTCGCGCTCTGGTGCGGAATCCGGTTCGCCCGCCGCTGGCGGCGCGGCAGCGCGGCGTTGGTCTCCGCTATCGAAGGCCTGCGGAGCGGCGATTTCAGTTTGCGGCTCGCTCCCCAGGACGAGGCGACGCTGGGCGGACTGGCACGGATCTACAACGATCTCGCGGAGGTTCTCTCGACGGAGCGCGCCGAGCTGCGCCGCCGCGAGCTCTTGCTCAACGGTGCGCTCGAGGCTTCGCCGGCGGCGGTGGTCCTGTTGGGCGAGAACGACCGCATCCTGTTCGCCAACCGCGCCGCCCGGGTTCTCTTTCGCGACGGTCGCCGGCTCGAAGGGCACGCCTTCGCCGAGCTCCGCGCGGCGGTCCCGGAGCCGTTGCGCGGGGCGCTGGCGAGCGCCGAGGACGCCCTGGTCACCGTGGCGCTCGCGGAGGGCGACGAGACGTTTCAGATTCACCACCGTCGCTTCGCTCTGGACAGCCGGCCAAGACGCCTGGTGCAGGTTCGCCGCCTGACAGCAGAGCTGCGCCGGCAGGAGGTCCAGGGTTGGAAGAAGGCGATTCGGGTCATCGGGCACGAGGTGCGGACGCATCTCTCCGCGATCCGCTCGCTCGCGCGGTCGGCGCGCCAGTTCAGCGAACGTGAGGAGCCGTTGCGGGTCGCCGAGCTGCTCGTCGATGTCGACGACGCCGGCGCCGCGTTGCAGCGTTTCATCGATGGCTACGGCCGCTTCGCTCGCCTTCCCGAGCCGCAGCGCGAGACCGTCGAGTTGCGCGGCTTCCTGGTCCACCTGGCGCGCGCCGAAGCCTTCCGGATCGAAGGCGAAGTGCCGCCGATCGCGGTGGCGATCGATCCCGGTCAGATGCAGCAAGTACTGGCCAACCTGCTGAAGAACGCGCGCGAAGCGGGGAGCCCTCCCGAGGAGATCGCGATCGCTGCCCGCAGCGACGATGACGTCGTGGTTCTCGAGGTGCGGGATCGCGGCTGCGGCATGGATTCGGAAGCGCTCGAGCGCGCCCTGCTGCCGTTTCACTCGACCAAGCCAGAAGGCTCCGGCCTCGGCCTCGCCATCTGCCGCGAGATCGTCGAGGCCCACGGCGGGTCGCTCGGCCTCGAGAGTCGCACCGGAGGCGGTCTCGTGGTGAGCTGCCGGCTGCCGTTGCCGGCTGCCTGATCCCGTTGCGGCCCCTTGCCAAGGCCCCGGGCGCGGAGGAAACTAGGTAGACTTCGCGCCGCATGGCCGGCCGACACCCCTTTCCGCGATTGCGCTGGCTGGGACTCGCCTGGCTGGCGGTCTATGTGCCGGTGTATGCGACCGCCTACGGACTCACCAATTTTCTCTTCCTCTGCAACCTCGGGGTCATCCTAACCGCGGCGGCGCTCTTCCTCGAAAACCGGCTGGTGCTGTCGAGCCAGGCGGTCGCGGCGCCGGTGATCGGTCTCGCCTGGGCGCTCGACGCCGGCTGGCGGCTGCTCTCCGGCCACCACCTGTTCGGTGGCACCGAGTACATGTGGGACCCGCAGTACCCTCTTCCAGCACGCCTGCTGTCGCTTTATCACCTTGTCTGGCCGGTGCTCGTGGTGGTGCTGGTGCGGCGTATCGGTTACGACCGGCGGGCCTGGGCGCTGCAGTCAGGAATCGCGGCGGGGGTCATCGTCGTCTGCCGTCTGTGGACGGATCCTGCGGCGAACATCAACTTCGCCTTCGTCGCGCCGATTTTCGGCCGGGCTTTCACGCCGGCGGCGCTGCACATCGCGATCGTCCTCGGCGGTCTCGCCGGGGTGGCCTACGGCCTGACCCACCTGTCGTTGCTCGCCGCGACGAAGAGATCCCGCGGCGTCCGGAGCGCAGATTCCCTGGACTCCCCGAACGCCGCGGGCGAAAGCCTTCGCGGCCGCGCTACCGCAAACTGAAGAGAATGTTCCAGCGGTAGTAGACGGCGACCGGGCGCTCGCCGTAGCGCGCCGGGGCGAACCGCCAGCTGCGCACAGCGTCGAGCGCACTCTGCTCGAGTCCGAAGCCGAGCGGCGAGCTCACCACCCGGGCGGAGCGCAGCGTTCCGTCGGTCGCGATTTCGGCTTCGACCACGACCGCGCCCTGCCGGTGCACCGAACGCGCGAGCTCGGGATACTTCGGGTCGATCCGGTAGAGCACCTGCGGCGGGACGATTCCAGGTCGCCAGGTCACCGCGGCGGTGGCCGCCGGTTCGCCGGAGCCGGGACCGACTCCGCCGACGTCGGTCAACGCCGGGGCCTGGACGTCGGCGCTCCCGGTTCCGCTATTGGGGAGGAGGGTCGGGATCGGTTCGGCGTCGAGCGCCGCGGCGGTCGACGGCGTGTCGGTGACGACTGTCGGCTGCACGATCTCCGGCGCCTTGGAGGCGGACGCAGCCGCCGGTGCCTTGACCTTCGAGACCAGAGGAGCGCTCCACTCCGCTGGCAGGAAGGCGACCGGGAGGAAGGCCTCCATGAAAACTGGCGCTTCGACGCTCTCGATGCGCCACGCCAGTCCGACGATGAGGACGGAGGCCACCGCCAGATGAAGAAAGGCCGCCGTTGCTGCCACCTGCCCCTTCGACGAAGCCGGTCCCTGAATCGTGCTCTGCATTTCGAACATTGTGACCTCCCGCCCTCTGGGGGCATCTCCCTACAGAGATTGAGACACACAACTCGCCTTGCAAGAAACCGACCGGGCAGGTCGACGAACGCGGGGCGCGGTGGGCATCCCCGGTAGAATGGCTGCCGTGCTGCGCCTCGACTACCTTTCGCCGCTGCCGCCGGTGCGCTCCGGGATCTCGGACTACAGCCTCGAGCTGCTGCCGCACCTGGCCGAGCGCGCCGACGTCCGCGTGCTGCGCCTGCCCGACCTGCCCTTCGATCCGGAGATCGCCGCCCGCTTCCGGCCGGTCGATGCGGACCTCGCCGGTGAGGACGGACGCCTGCCGCTCTACCAGATGGGCAACAACAGCTACCACGCCGCGGTCTGGGAGCTCGCCATGCAACGCCCCGGCGTGCTGGTGCTGCACGACCTCGTTCTGCACCATTTTCTGCTCGACCGAACGGTGGGGAAGAACGAGTTCGAGCCCTACCGCGAGGCGCTCGAGCGCGACCACGGCTGGGTCGGCGACGCGGCGGCGCGGCCGGTGCGCTGGGGTGCTTTCGGCCGCGCCGCGCAGTTTTTTCTGCCGGCCAACCGGACCCTTCTCCGGCGTCAACGCGGCATTCTGGTGCACGGCCATTGGGCGGCCTCCGTGCTACGCGAGGAGGATCCTGAGCTCGCGGTGCGGGTGGTCTCGATGGGCATACCGCTGCCGCCGCCGGCACGGCGGGAGGTCGGTCTCGCTTTCCGTGAACAGTGGCGGATTCCACCGCACGCGCTGCTGCTTGGATCGTTCGGATTCCAGACTCCGATCAAGCGCACCGATGTGGCGATTTGCGCTCTCGCTTCGCCCGGGCTCGAAGGCGTGCATCTACTGATCGCCGGCGAGCTCTCGCCGTATTCGAACTATGCCGCGCTCGCCGCCGAGCTTGGAGTGGCCGAGCGCGTCCACGTCACCGGTTTCCTGCCGTTCGACCAGCTCGATGCTGCAATCTCCGCCACCGACCTCTGTCTCAACCTGCGCTATCCGACCGCCGGCGAGACCTCGGCCTCGCTGTTGCGCATTCTCGCGGTGGGCCGCCCGGTGGTGGTTTCGGACTACGCCGATTTCGGCGACCTGCCGCGGGAGATCGCGCTCCACATCCCTCCCGGCGAGGGCGAGATGCAAGAGCTCGCGGCGGCGCTCGCGCGGCAGCTCGCCGACCGCGAGGGGCTCGACCGGATGGGCGAAGCAGCGCGGCGCTACGTCGCCGAACACCACGCTCCTGAGCGTGCCGCCGACGAGCTGGTGGCCGCGGTGGGCGAGCTCGCCGGTCTGGAGCCGCTCGCCGACCGGCCGCCACAGCCCGAGCCGCGCAGCACGGCGGTGCAGACGCGCGTTCCGGGTCGGATCGTGGTCCACGGCAGCGAGAACTGGGCGCCCGGCGAGCGCCGCAGACTCGAGATCGAGGTCGTGAACGACAGCCGGATCCGCTGGCTGCCCAGCCATGCGCTGCCCGGGGGCGTGATCTTCGAGGTGCAGTTTCTCTCGGAGGGGCGGGACCTCTACCGCGGTCGGCTCTGGCTCTCCCTGCCCGAGGCGCTCGATCCGGGGAGCTCCCGCCGCTTCGTTCTCGAGCTACGCCGTCCGGAGGCCGCCGCCCGGCTGCTCATCAAACCGACGCTGCAGATCGCCGAAGGGCATCGTCCGCTCGGCGCCTGGGAGTGGGACCGATGGGTTTGAAGGTCGCGTCCCGCCTGCTCCTCGCGCTGCTTCTGTCTGCCACGGCCTGGATCGCGGCTACGGCCGCGCCGCAGCGCCAGCCGGCGGCCGGCGCCGAGACGACCCACTGGCTCGCCGCGCACAGCCTGGCGGTGGACCACGACGACCTCTTCGTCGACGCCGATGCGACGCGCTTTCGCGCCGCGTTCGGCGAGGCACCGCGCGGCGTGCGCAGCGACGCCAGGAGCGGCCGGCTGGAGGCGCCGCTTCTCGCCACGAGACTCTGGAGTTGGGGTCTCGTCCTGGCCGGGGAGCGCGGTCCACTGCTGCTCAACGCGTTCGCCTTCGCGCTCGCCGCGCTCGCCGCGACGTACGCCCTCGGTGCCACTCTCGGAGCGGCGGCACCCCTCTGGGTCGCACTCTTCCTCTACGGTTCGGTCGCCTTCACCGCCGTCTTCCGCTGGCAGAGCGAGGTGCTGGTTTTTGCCGCGGTCGTCGTCGCCGGAGCGCTGATCTGGGGGCGGGAAGGGAGATCCGTCATCCGGCCCGACGCCGAACAGATCTACGGCGGCGATCTCGAGGCGCGCGCGGCGCTCTGGCCCTGGCCTATCGCTGGTTGCCTCGTCGGCGCCGCGGCGGTTCGTCATCCGGCCTATGCGCTGCTCGCCCTGCCGGTCCTTCTCGAGCTCGGGCAACGCGCGGACGGCCGCAGCCGTGAGTG
>JBDSRU010000167.1:0-3454 GCA_039929145.1 Thermoanaerobaculia bacterium | reverse complement strand
TCGGACTTGTCGGCGTCGAAGTAGTAGCCCCGATCCGGCAGGCCGAGGCCGCTCTGGGTCGCGAAAGCGATCATCATGGTCGAGTTCTTGAAGTCCGCCTCAGGGCCGAAACCGAAGACCTGGGGCTCGCCGCGCGCCGCCGTGGTGCGGAGATAGGCGGCGATCGAGCCGGCGTCCGTCAGGCCCTCGACCTCGGCGAGCCGGCTCGCGAGCGGCCGGATGCCCTGGGCGTTGACTGCCGCCTCGTCCATGCCCGTGGCCCAGAAGTCGCCGAGGATCTTGTCGACGCCGGCCGCATTCGTCATCGCAGCGGCATGCTCGGCGAGCTGCCGACGCACTCCGAGCGACCGTTCGACGAGCATGGCGCCCGGACCCCAGCTCGTACGGTCCGCTGGAATCGGGTTCGACGCCAGCCACTTCGCGTTCACGTAGCCGGTGAAATCGGTGCACGGATCGAGCGCCGGATCGAGATCGGCGGCGGCAAAATGCAGCACCGGCGGGAGCTTCGCTTCGTCGATCGACGGAGCGGCGGCGCTCTGCTCTTTCGCTGCGGGGCCCGCAGGACTTCCACAGGCAGCGAGCAGAATTGCACCGCAGAGCGCCAGTGCTGGGAGAAGCGGACGAGAGTGAAGCATCGAAAAGACCTCCTTGGATTCGTTGCCGTGCGGAATCGGTCCGCACCGCCGCAGCCGGCGGTCGGAATTGCCGGTCGCGAACCGTGGGTCGCGCCAGTCGGTGGTCCCTCGCTCGGTCGCTTCAGGAAGTACGAAGCCCGCCGGCTTAAGGTTCTCGGCAGAGTCTCTCCGAACCGGCCCGGCGCCGCAATTCGCCGCTCGTCTCGCGGTCGACGGGCTTGCACGCCTGCCATGGCCGCATCGAATGCTGGCAGCGAACCTTTCCCCTCGCGGGACGTAATGAGGAGCGAGAGTTCCCCGCCGCCGAAGGAGGTCCGAGTGCTCGAGCGTCGCCGTCTCGTCATCGCCAGCTGCCTCGCCTGCCTCCTCTGGTGGGCGTCCGAACGGGCGCAGGCACAGGCGGCGCTCACCTTGCCGCCAGACTCCCCGCGGTGGGAAATGCAGGGCCAGGCTCAGGTGTCCGAGTTTCTCGGACAGAAGTGTCTGTCGCTCGACGGCGGTGCCGCGATCGTCAAGGACCTCTCCCTGCGCGACGGGGTCATCGATGTGGACGTCGCGACATCGGCCAAGCGGGGTTTCTTCGGCATCCAGTTCCGCCTTACGGACGACGGCGCGAACGGCGAATGGGTCTATCTCCGCCAGCACAAGTCCGGTCTGCCCGACGCGATGCAGTACACGCCGATCCTCCGCACCGGCGCCAACTGGCAGATCTACAACGGCGCGGGCTTCACCGGAGCGGTCGAGGTGCCGCGCGATATCTGGTTTCACCTCCGGCTCGAGCTCACCGGAGCGCGAGGGAGGCTCTACGTGAATGACATGGAGACGCCTGCCCTCGTCATCGACGACATGAAAAGCGGGGTGCAGAAGGGGCTGGTCGCGCTGCATGTCTTGACCGGTGCGACCTGCTTCGCCAACTTCGCGGTGCGCGAGACGCCGCCGGTCCCCTGGCAGCGCCACGAGCCCCCGATGGCGGCAGGAACGATCATCGACTGGAAGATCTCGCCGGCGTACGACGCCCTTTCCCGCGACCTCGAGCAGCCGTTGTCCGCCGCGGAGAGCCAGTCGCTCGCCTGGCTGGCAGTCACGGCCGAGCCGCCCGGGTTCGTCGTCCTCTACCGCTACCGCGACGCGCCGCACTTGAACGTTACGTTCGCCAAGGACTTCTCGAAGCGGCTCGACCCGCAGCCCGGCACGCAGGTCGTCTACGCGCGCGCGGTCATCGATTCCGCCCGCGACCAGGTACGCAAGCTCGAGCTCGGCTATAGCGACGAGGTCAGCGTCTTCCTCAACGATCAGCTGTTCTACCGCGGACGGAGCGCGCAGAATTTTCGCGATCCGGGCTTCCTCGGCATCGTCAACGCGGAGAACGACGCCCTTTACCTCCCGCTCAGGAAGGGCCGCAACGAGCTGACCCTTGCCGTCAGCGAGATCGGCGGCGGCTGGGGCTTCGTCGCGCGCCTGGCGGAGGCCGCGAAGCCGGCGCCGTAGAATGGGTTCTCAAAGCCTCGCTACTCCTGAAAGGACCCGACCTTGAACCCTGTCACCTGGACGTCGTTTCTCATTCGCCGCGAGCTCCGCGGCTTCGCCCGGGAGCTCGAGCTCTTTGCCGACGAAGGACAGATCTGGCAGACCGTGCCTGGCGTTTCCAACTCCGTCGGCACCCTGGCGCTCCACGTCTGCGGCAACCTGCAGCACTTCGTCGGCACCGTTCTCGGCGGCACCGCTTATGTGCGCGATCGCCCGTTCGAATTCTCGGCTCGCGGATTGTCGCGGACCCATCTCATAGCCGAGATCGAGCGCACTCTCGAAGTGGTGGCGAACGTCCTTCCGGGTCTCTCCGAAGAGGCCGTTTCGGCGCCCTATCCCGATGTCCTCGGCGGCCTGCGTCCGCCGACCGGGCTCTTCCTGCATCACCTGAGCTGCCACCTGTCGCACCATCTCGGCCAGGCCGGCTATCTCCGGCGGACGGTCACCGGCGAGAACCGTTCGAGCGCCACCATCTCGATGGAGTCCCTCGCCGAGGCGATCTCTGCCCTCGGCTGAGCCCAGAATCGCGACCGCGCGACCATGAAAAACCCGCCGCCTGCTGAAGCCCCGATCTCGGAAGTCAGGAACGGCGACACCTGCACCGTCGTCCAGGGGACGCACAAAGGAAAATCGGGGACCGTCCGCGACCTCAATCTGAGTCCGACCGGCCACCTGACGATCACCGTCGTGCAGCCGGAGGGCGAGAGGTTCAAGACGCTGGCGCGGAACGTCGTCGTCAGCCAGCGCGGCAGCTGACCCCGGATCGCCGCCTCAGGCTGTGACGCTGCTCCACAACCGTGTATCGGCGGTCCCATCGACCCGGTGGGTCAGGCCTCGATACGATGGTCCCCCATGTCCGCACCGCAGGCCCGAATCCTTGCTGTCCATCCAGTGCTCATGGCGCGGGATGTCGAGGCGTCCCTCCGCTTCTTCGCCGGCCTCGGCTTCGCCGAGCGCTTCCGCGACCGCGAGCGGGCGCCGCTCTACGCCGTCGTGGGGCGCGACGGTTGCGAGGTCCATCTGCAATGGAATGACGCGGCGAACGATGACTCCGGGCGCGATCGCCCAACGTACCGCTTCCTGGTCTTCGACGTCGACCGTCTCTTCGTCGAGTTCTCCGCCAGCGGTATCGCACCCGACCGTTCCGTCCCCGGGAGTCCCTGGCTTCGCCCGGCAGAGACACCCTGGGGCACGCGCGAGTTCCATCTCCGCGACCCGGCGGGCAACGGGCTCCAGTTCTACACTCCATCGGCCCGGCATCCGAATACGGACAGGGGCGCCCTGGAGATCCG
>JBDSRU010000166.1:0-8318 GCA_039929145.1 Thermoanaerobaculia bacterium | reverse complement strand
GCCTGCCCGGAAGAGGCGATCATCATGTCGAACAACTACGACATGGCCTATTACGACCGCGCGCAGTCGATCGTCGGCAAGGCCGACTTGATGAAGCCGTTCACCGTCGACGAGGACCGCCTGGGCTACCGCCCCGCGAGCCTCGAAGAGGACGGACGGCGCGCCAGCATGCGCAATCAGGCCTTCGACCTGGTGGCCGCCGCGAAGCAGGGCGGCGCCGCCGGCAAGCGCGCCGAAGCCCACTGATCTGGCGCGAGGCTGGCTCGCCGCGAGCGGTGTCCTACTCCTCAGCGAATTGCTGAGCCACCCAGACGACGGCGGCACTCGCGGCGAGCACCGCGCCCGCGATGACTGCCGCGTCGACGGGCGCCGGCGGCGGCTCGACCAGCGGCAATACCAGCCAGGCCGTCCAGGCCTTATCCATTCCAACCGCGACGCCAACGGCGACCATGGCGAGCAGGCCGAATGCACCGTGGCGCAGCCGTGCGTGCCAGCGCGCGAGACCCGCAGCGGCGAGCTCTTTCTCGCGCAGCTGCGCCCGGCGCAGGAGGGCCGCCGCTTCCGGCAGTCGCGTGGTGTCGGCGAAGAGCGCGGCGAGAGGGGCAAGTGTTGCGTCGAGCTCCGATGAGCCGGTCAGATCGGGTTTTGCCTGGGGATTCACTTGGAACCTCCTTCTAGAGCTGCGCCGCCCGTGAGCGCCGCGGCAAGCCGGCGGCGGGCGCGGAAGAGCAGGACCCGCACGCTGGCGCGTCGCAAGCCGGTGAGGTCTGCGATTTCACGATGATCGAGCTGCTCGACGTGCGCCAGCCAGACGAGCTGGCGATCGCGTGGAGGAATCCTTCCCCAGGCGCGCGACAGATCCCGGCGCGCGTCGAGGTCCGGGGAAGCGGCGGTGAAGGCCGCTTCGAGCGGCCCGGCGAGCATCTCGTCCGAGAGCGGAAGCGCCGCCCGGTGAGCGGCGCGCCAATGATCGACGAGCAGGTTCGAAGCGATGCGGAAGAGGTAGCGGCGCCGGTGCTCCTCGCCGTCGAACGCCTTCTTCACCGAGTAGAGCCGGAGGAAGGCCTCCTGTGTCAGGTCGTCAGCGACGCCTGGGTCGCGGGTTGCCGCTGCGAGGTAGGAGCGCACCGGACCTTTCGTCGCGTCATAGAAGCGCGTGAAGGCGAGGTCCGCCGCCGCCTGGGCGCCGGCAGCGGTCGCTTGGTCGCGGCTCGAGCTCGCGCGTTCCGTGGGAACTTCCAGGCGGGGGGCGCCTGGCGGTTCCTCAACGGCGCGCGCGAGGGCGAAGATCACCGGCATCAGTCGTCCGGAGACTCTGTCGGCAAGGGCCGGCCGGGGATCAGGCCCCAGTGCTTCGAGAGGCCGAAGACCGCGGCGGCCGAAGCCAGGAAACCGACGCCCGTGAGCATGCCGAGTGTGCCGAAGAGATGGAGGGTGTTGCGCGCCTCGTCGCCGACGTAGTGGCGCGAAGCCTGCAAGGCGACTCCGACCGCGAAGAGGAGAATGCCGCTCTGGACCGAAGCCAGGATCCTGCCGTGTGGATCGCTGCGCACGATGGTCGCTGCTTCGACGAAGCGCTTGCCGGCGTCGCTCGCAATGTAGGCCTGGAGCTCGCCAGCCGCCGTCAGCTTGTCGAGCAGCTTCGCCTGGAGCTCGGCATTGAGGCGGGCGATCTCCCGCATGCGGCGGTTGACGACGATCTGGCGCGCGACGCTGCCGATCACCAGAAAGAGACTGACCAGGATGGTCATTGGGGCAATGTAGTTCATGGTACCTCCGTCCTGCATTTTCCGGGGAAGCGTCGTGCATCCCCGTCCCTGATGAGAACGGAGAGGGCGGCGTACGGTTAACCGGCGTTGGCGCCGCGCAACGGGTCTGCGTGTCCGCTACCGCTGTTAAACTCCGGGTCGAGCCTGCCATGAAGCCACGCCCAGCCACTAGCCGTCGACGATGGTGGTTTGCCACGGCCGCGGCGTTCCTGCTGTTCCTCTTGCCGCTCGGCTGCTCCATGCTCGGCCCGCAGTTCGAGCCCGCGATCGACACGCCGGAGATGCAGGCCAACGCTCTGGCCAGCCATTTCCTCGACAGCCCCGCGGGGCGCGTCCACTTCGTCGTCGCGGGGCGTCCCCTGCCCGCCGATCCGCGAGTGCTCTTCGTGCACGGATCGCCCGGCACCTGGGATGGCTGGAAGGGCTTCCTCGAGAACAGCGAGTTGCGCGCGGCGGCTCGCCTGATCGCGGTCGATCGGCCGGGATTCGGCGGTTCGCAGCGCGGGCGGGCGGTGCCGTCTCTCGCGGAGCAGGCCGCGGCGCTCGCCAGGGTGCTCGAGAGCGAACCCGGTCCGCCGGCGATCGTCGTCGGCCACAGTCTCGGCGGCCCGATCGCCGCCCGCCTGGCGATGGACCGGCCCGACCTGGTGGGCGGACTCTTACTGATCGCTCCATCGATCGATCCCGCCGAGGAGCGCCATCGCTGGTACAACGTCGCGGGGGCGACCCTGGTCGTGCAGTGGTTCCTGCCGATCGACTGGAAGATCTCCAATCGCGAGCTCTGGCCGCTGAAGAAAGAACTGCAGGCGATGCTGCCCCTTTGGGCGACGATCCGTTGCCCGACGGTCGTGGTGCAGGGGCTGATGGACGATCTCGTCCCGCCCGGCAATGCCGACTTCGCCGAGCGTCATCTCGCGCCCGGCCGGATCCGGGTCGAGCGCTATCCCGGTGAAAATCACTTCATCCTGTGGAAACGGCCGGAAACGATCACCCGGCCGCTGCTCGAGCTTCTGGCGAGCGCGAGCCCGGCACTCTGAGAAGGGAATTCAGAATGATTCGCAGCATTCTCTCCGTCATCGTCGGGATCCTCGCCGGAGTGGTGACGATCTTTCTCCTGGAGATGGCCGGCCACCGGTTCTACCCCCCGCCGGCCGGTCTCGATCCAGGTAACGTGGAGGCGTTCAAGGCCGCGGTCGCCGCCGCGCCGGTCGGCATGCTGCTGTCGGTGATCCTCGCCTGGGCGGGCGGGGCCTTCATCGGAGGAGGGGTGGCTGCCCTCCTTTCCGAGCGCCGCCGAGCCCTCCACAGCCTGGCGGTCGGCGGCATTCAGACTTTGCTGGCGGTGGCGCAGTTGCAGATGATCCCGCATCCGCTCTGGTTCACCGTTCTGGGCGTGACAATTTTCCTGCCGGTGGCGGCGCTCGCCGGGCACATCGTCGGTCGCGAACCCGACCTGGCATGACCCCGCAGGCCTGGTGGACGGGTGGTAGAATTCTTCCCCCATGACGCTTCCCATCATCGATTCTTCGGCCGGGTCCGGCTGTGATTCCCAGGCGGCCTCCGGCCGCCCTGTAGCGCATGAAAAGCTCGACGATGTCGTGATCCGCTTCGCCGGCGATTCCGGCGACGGCATGCAGCTCACCGGCTCGCAGTTCACGAACACTTCGGCGCTCCTCGGCAACGATCTCGCGACCTTCCCGGACTTCCCGGCGGAGATCCGCGCCCCGCAGGGGACGCTCGCCGGCGTCTCGGCTTTTCAGGTTCGCATCGCCGACTACGACATCCACACACCCGGCGATGCGCCGGACGTCCTGGTGGCGATGAATCCGGCGGCGCTGAAGGTGAATCTCAAGGACCTCAAGCCGAACGGGGCGCTGATCGTCAACCTCGACGAGTTCGAAGAGCGCAACCTCAAGAAGGCCGGCTTCGCGACGAATCCGCTCGAAGACGGCAGCCTTGTCGGTTACAGCCTCTTCAAAGTCGAGCTCTCGACGCTCACGCGAAGGGCGCTGGCCGAGAGCGGCCTCGATGCCAAGTCGCAGGAGCGCTGCAAGAACCTCTTCGCGCTCGGGATGGTCTACTGGCTTTTCAGTCGACCGATCGAAGGAACGATCGGCTGGCTCGAGAAGAAGTTCGCCGCCAAGCCGCAGCTCGCGGCGGCCAACATCCTGGCGATGAAGGCGGGCTACAACTTCTGCGACATCACCGAGCTCTTCCATACCCGTTACGAGATCGAGCCGGCGAAGCTCCCGGCTGGAACCTACCGCAACATCACCGGCAACTCGGCTCTCGCGCTCGGCTTCATCGCAGCGTCGAGGAAGAGCGGCCTGCCGCTCTTCCAGGGGGCGTATCCGATCACGCCCGCGTCGGATCTTCTGCATGAGCTCGCGATGTTCAAGAATTTCGGCGTCACCACCTTCCAGGCCGAGGATGAGATCGCGGCGGTCTGCGCGGCGATCGGCGCGGCGTTCGGCGGCGCGCTCGCCATCACCTCGACGTCTGGCCCCGGGCTCGCCTTGAAGAGCGAGGCTATGAACCTTGCGGTGATGGTGGAGCTGCCGCTGGTGGTGATCGACGTCCAGCGCGGCGGGCCGTCGACCGGCCTGCCGACCAAGACCGAGCAGGCCGATCTCCTGCAGGCGATGTTCGGCCGCAACAACGAGTCGCCGCTGCCGGTCATCGCCGCGTCCTCGCCCGCCGACTGCTTCGAGCGCGCTCTCGAGGCTTGCCGCATGGCGATCCGACACATGACGCCGGTGATCCTGCTTTCGGACGGCTACATCGCCAACGGCTCCGAGCCCTGGCGGCTACCCGAGGTCGCCGATCTCGAGGACTTCGCGCCGCAGTTCCGCAGCGATCCCGAAGGATTTCTCGCCTATTCACGCGACGAGAAGACGCTGGCGCGGCCGTGGGCGATTCCCGGCACGCCCGGGCTCGAGCACCGCATCGGCGGCATCGAGAAACAGGCCGGCACCGGCAACATCTCCTACGATCCGGAGAATCACGACTACATGGTGCGGCTGCGGGCGGAGAAGGTGGCGCGAGTCGTCGACATGATTCCCGACATGGCCGTCCACGGCGAGCCCGAAGGGCGGCTGCTGGTGCTCGGCTGGGGCTCGACGCAGGGCGCCATCACCGGCGCGGTGAACATGCTGCGCAAGCAGGGCACCCACGTCAGTCACGCGCACCTGCATCACCTGAACCCGTTCCCGAAGAATCTCGGCGACGTCCTGTCGCGCTTCGAGAAGGTGCTCCTGCCCGAGATGAACCTCGGCCAGCTTGCCCTCCTCCTGCGCGCGAAGTACTTGAAGGACATCGTCAGCTACACCAAAGTCGAAGGCAAGCCGTTCTTCCGCTTCGAAATCATGTCGAAAATCCAGGAAGTGCTGGCGAACTCCGGAGTCTCCGCCTGATGGCCACGATCGACACGCCCGCGCTCTCGAAGAAGGATTTCCAGACCGATCAGGAAGTTCGCTGGTGCCCGGGGTGCGGGGACTACGCGATCCTGTCGGCGGTGCAGGCGGTGTTTCCGGAGCTGGGGATTCCGAAGGAGCGCTTCGTCGTGGTTTCGGGGATCGGCTGCTCGTCGCGGTTTCCGTACTACATGAACACCTACGGCTTCCACACGATCCACGGCCGCGCGCCGGCGGTGGCGACGGGGTTGAAGGTCACGCGGCCCGATCTCGAGGTGTGGATCGCGACCGGCGACGGCGATGCGCTGTCGATCGGTGGCAACCATCTGATTCACACCCTGCGGCGGAACGTCGGCGTCAAGATCCTGATGTTCAACAACCGGATCTACGGACTGACCAAGGGGCAGTATTCGCCAACTTCGGAAGTGGGGAAGCGGACGAAGTCGACGCCGTACGGCTCGGTCGACTATCCGTTCAACGCCCTCTCAGTGGCGATCGGCGCCGGCGCGACCTTCGTCGCGCGCTCGGTCGACGTCTTCCAGGCGCACCTCAAGGAGACCTTGAAGGCCGCCGCTTCCCACAAGGGAACCGCCTTCGTCGAGATCTACCAGAACTGCAACATCTTCAACGACAAGGCGTTCGCGCCGATCACCGACAAGGAGACGCGCGAGGAGTCGGCGGTCTACCTCGAGCAGGGGAAGCCGCTCGTCTTCGGCAAGGGCAAGTCGAAGGGCATCCGGCTCACCGGCACCGAGCTCGAAGTCATCGAGCTCGGAGAGGCGACCGGCCTCGGCCCGGACGACTGCCTGATCTGGGACGAGACGCGGATGAATCCGGCGATCGCCTTCATGATCGCCCAGATGGGACCGCCCAACTTCCCGACGCCGCTCGGTGTGCTGCGGCGGGTCGATCTGCCGGCCTTCGAGACCGGCGTCGTCGGCCAGATCCAGCGCGAGACCGAGCGCAAGGGCGTCGGCGCGCTCGACAAGCTGCTGAAAAGCGGCGACATCTGGACCGTCCACGAGGACGGCACCGTCTCCTGAGGAAAGCCCGCGCCGGCGCGCCCGCCATCCCTTTGGCCGCCGCTCCCGCGGCGGCGGGGACTGGCGTACCGAGCGCTCTCGAAGGTCTCGGCGTCCAGCGCACGAAGAACGGGCACAATTTTTCCCTTTTTGCCCCCGCCGCCAAGCGAGTGCAACTCTTGGTCAACGGCGCCTCGCCCTCGGCGCCCTTTACCGAGCCTTTCGCACTCGACTCTCGCGAGAGCGATCCGGAACAGAAAGGCTTCTGGCAAAGGGAAGTCGTCGGCCTCCCGGACAGCTTCGAGTATGCATACCGACTCGACGGCGGGCCGCTCCTTCTCGATCCATACGCCCGGTGCTTGTCGGGCGGCGAGCTCTGGGCGGACCGTTCCTGGGAGGTGCGAGGCCTGCCGTTCCGGCCGTACCGTGGCTTTCATTCCGCGGCCTTTGAATCGACTCTGGCGCCGGGCGCCGGGAGGCCGCCGCGGCCCAAGGTCGCCGACTCCGCTCGCGTCATTTACGAGCTGCATCTGCGCGGCTTCACTCGTCACCCGTCCTCTGGAGTCACGCATCCAGGTACCTACCTGGGCCTGATCGAGAAGATTCCGTATCTGGTCGATCTCGGTGTGACGACGGTGGAGCTCCTGCCGCTCCTCGAGTTCGACGAAACCGAGAACCGGCGGCGGAACCCCGCGACGGGCGAGAGGCTGGTGAACTTCTGGGGTTACAGCCCGGTGTCGTACTTCGCGCCGAAGGCCTCGTATGCCGCTTCGCCCACGCCGGGTGCGGCGCACGCCGAGCTGGTGGCGATGATCGACGCCCTGCACGCGGCGGGGCTCGAGGTCATCGTCGACGTGGTGTACAACCACACCGCCGAGGGCGGAGGGGGAGCGACAGACCCGCTGCACTCGTTTCGCGGCCTCGCGCCGTCGGTCTATTACATTCAGGAGGCCTCGGGCCGCGCGATCGACGTCACCGGCTGCGGCAACACTGTCAATACGAATCATCCGTTGGTCCGCCGGATGATTCTCGATTCGCTCCGCTTCTGGGCGGAAGAGATCGGCGTCGACGGTTTCCGTTTCGATCTCGCTGCCGCGTTTTTTCGCGGACTTCAGGGCGAGAAGCTCGCAATCTCTCCGATCGCTACCGAGATCGCCGCCGATCCGGTCCTCGCCGGGCGTCTGCTGATCGCGGAGCCGTGGGACGTCACGGGGTTCTCGCCCGGGGACGGTTTTCCAGCGCCATGGCAGGTCTGGAACGGGGCCTTCCGGGATGATGCGCGGCGCTACCTCCGGGGCGACGAAGTGGCACCCAGCCTGCTGGCGCGCCGGTTCGCGAGCTCGACCGCAGCGGTCGACTTCCTGACCTGCCACGACGGATTCACCCTGCTCGACCTGCTCTCCTACTCCGAGAAGCACAACGCGGAGAACGGCGAGGCCAGTCGCGACGGCTCGAGCTTCAATCTCTCTTCGAACCACGGCGTCGAGGGGGAGACCGGGGATCCTGCCGTCCGCGAGCTGCGCGGAAGGCAAGTGCGCAACGCCCTCGCGCTCCTGCTCCTTTCGCACGGCACGCCGATGCTGCTTGCCGGAGACGAACGCGGCCGAACGCAGCGCGGCAACAACAACGCATGGTGCCAGGACAACGCCGTGAGCTGGATCGACTGGGAGGCTACGACCGGCGAGGGCGACATCCTCCGCCGACTGATTGCGCTCCGCCACGAGTTGGCGACGCTCTCGTTCGCCGAATGGTCGGAAATCGCGCCGTTCCAAAGGCCGGGCCATCCCGCCTCGAGCGCCCGCCCGGCGCTGCTCCTGACGCGCGACGAGGCGGGCGAGCGGACGCTTCTGGTGGCGCTCAATCCCTCCACGGGAGTCGCACGTTTCCCGCTTCCGCGAGCCTCGGGCTCACGGCCATGGGCCCTCGTCCTCGATACGCAAGCCGATGCTTATAGGGGCGTCGCGCCCTCCGCAGGCGTCAGCCATCGCCCGCAGTTCGCCGCCGAGACCTCCGAGATCGAAGTGCAGCCCAGGTCGATCCGGATCCTGCTCAGCTGAGTCTCGCGCAGCGACCTGTCAGGACTCGGGGGTGGTGTGGGCGAGGGTGTCCAGCTC
>JBDSRU010000165.1:0-3124 GCA_039929145.1 Thermoanaerobaculia bacterium | reverse complement strand
CCAGGCGGTGATCTCGCTCCGCCAGCGCAGCGGCAGGCCGTGAACCCGCAGGCGGTAGTCGATGAGAGCGCCGGGTCGCATGGCGATCGGCCGAGGCGTCAGGATCTCGAAGCCGAGCCAGGGCGGGGTCAGGCGTTCGAGATTCGCGGCGTCGGCGAAGAACGCGAAGACCTCGGCGCGCGGTCGCGGGAGCCAGATTTCGGATCGGTGTTCGAAGATTCTCACGGGTGCTCCTCCGTAAGGACCTACGCGCGCTTTCGGCGCGCGGCTTGCTGGCTGATAGAATCTCCTCTCCGGTTCGCCGCCTGTGGGCGACCGGTTCCCCGAGACCCTCGAGATGACCACGATCGCGGCCGAAGCCGCCCGCCGCCGGACGTTCGCCATCATCAGTCATCCCGACGCCGGGAAGACGACGCTTACCGAGAAGCTTCTGCTCTACGGCGGAGCGATCCAGCTCGCCGGCGCGGTCAAGGCGCGCGGCGACGCGCGACGGGCGCGCTCCGACTGGATGAAGGTCGAGCAGGAGCGCGGCATCTCGGTGACCGCGTCGGTGATGACCTTCGAGTACGCCGGCTGCACCTTCAACCTGCTCGACACCCCCGGTCACCAGGACTTCTCCGAAGACACCTACCGCACCCTCACTGCGGTGGACTCGGCGGTGATGGTGATCGACGCCGCGAAGGGGATCGAAACCCAGACCCGCAAGCTGTTCGAGGTCTGCCGGCTCCGCAACGTCCCGATCATCACCTTCGTCAACAAGATGGACCGCGACGGCCGGGATCCCTTCGACCTCATGGACGAGATCGAGCGCGACCTGCAGCTCCACGTCACTCCGGCCAACTGGCCGATCGGCATGGGCAAGGAGTTCCACGGCTGCTACGACCTGCTGCAGGACGAGCTCGTGCTGTTCGATCGCGGCAAGGGCGCGCGACTCTCCGCGGGACAGAAGTTCCACGGGCTGGAGGACCCCGAGCTCGACAGGCATCTGCCGGAAGGCGCGGTCGAGAAGCTGCGCGAGGAGGCGCACCTCGCCTTTTCGCTGTCGCCGAAGTTCGAGGTCGAGACCTATCGCGAAGGCCACCTGACGCCGGTCTTCTTCGGCTCGGCGGTGCACAACTTCGGCGTCCTCGAGCTCCTCCAGGGAATTGCGAGCTTCGCCCCTTCGCCACGACCCGCCCCGACCACGACGCGCCTGGTGCAACCCACCGAGGAGAGGGTGGCCGGCTTCGTGTTCAAGATCCAGGCGAACATGGACCCCAAGCACCGCGACCGGATCGCCTTCGTGCGCCTCTGCTCGGGACGCTTCGAGCGCGGCATGCGCTTGACCCACGTGCGCTCGGGCAAGCAGATCACCGTGCACAGTCCGGTGCTCTTTCTGGCGCGGGAGCGCGAGATCGCCGAAGAGGCTTTTCCCGGCGACATCCTGGGCATTCCCAACCATGGCGTCCTGCGGATCGGCGACACCCTGACCGAAGGCGAAGAGCTGCGCTTCGTCGGCATCCCGTCGTTCGCGCCGGAGCTGCTGCAAAGGGTCCGCGCGACCGATCCCCTGCGCGCGAAGCATCTCGGCAAGGCCCTCACCCATCTCGCCGAAGAGGGCGCCGCGCAGGTCTTCCGGACACGGCTCGGCGGCGACTGGATCGTCGGCGTGGCCGGTTCGCTGCAGTTCGACGTCCTCGCCGATCGCATCCGCAGCGAATACGAGCTCCCGGTCGCCTTCCAGCCGACGTCGCTCTTTACGGCGCGCTGGCTCGAGGCAGATGACGACCGGGACTTGAAAGCCTTTCTCGACTCCCAGGAGGCGGCGGTCGCCGACGACGTCCACGGCCTGCCCGTCTTTCTCGCCGCGAACGCCTACCGCCTCAAAGTGGCGCAGGAAGACTGGCCGAAGATCCGCTTCCTGAAGACCCGCGAACAGGTGGTCTGAAACCTGCGGAAACTTGCTTGACAAATGCGTACGCATAAACGTACGCTCAGGTCATGAAGACCCTTCCCGCTACGAAGGCCCGCGAGAATCTCTATCGCTTGCTCGATGAGGTCGCCGAGTCGAGCGAACCGGTGGCGATCACCGGCCGGAGAGGCAACGCCGTGCTGGTTTCGGAGTCCGATTGGCGCGCGATCGAGGAGACGCTCTACCTGCTTTCGATCCCCGGGATGCGCGAGTCGATCCGGGAAGGAATGGCGGAACCGATGACCAAGGCGGTGAAGAAGCTCGCCTGGTGACCTCCGGTTGGCAGGTCGTCTTTACCCGCCAGGCGGCGCGCGACGCGACGAAGATCTCGAAGAGCGGCCTCAGACCGAAAGTGGAGCGCCTGCTCGACCTCCTCTCCTCAGACCCCCTCGCTACTCCCCCGCCAGTCGAGAAACTTGTCGGCGATCTCGCCGGCGCCTTCTCTCGCCGCATCAACATTCAGCACCGGCTGATCTACGAAGTCTTCTCCGACATTCGGACCGTGCGCGTCCTGCGCATGTGGAGCCACTACGAGTAGCCCGCTGGTTCGCAAGAGCTTGCTTCACCGCCTGCGGCCTCCGGCAGGATCAGTCTCGTCAGCCACCGCGGCGCGGATCATCGGCCCGAGCCCAGCACGGCTTCAAGGGACTAGAATTCCCCTCAAATGGGCGATCGGGGACCCGAGGCCGCGGATGTAACTGCCCTTCTCCAGGCTTGGAGGTCCGGAGACGCCGCGGCGGGTGAGCGTCTGCTCGTGCCGATCTACGAGGAGCTCAAGCGGATCGCGGCCTCGCAGCTCCGCCGCGAGCGGCCCGATCACACGCTCCAGACCACGGCGCTCGTCCACGAAGCTTTCCTCCGCCTGGTCGACCAGCGCGGGGTCGATTGGCGGGACCGCACCCACTTCTTCGGGCTCGCCGCCAGCATGATGCGCCGCGTGCTGATCGATCACGTCCGCGCCCGGCGCGCCCAGAAGCGCAGCGCGCCCGAGGCGCCGGCCTCGGAGATCGACGAGTTCGCGGTGCGCGACGTCGAGCTTCTGGACCTCGATCGCGCCCTGTCGGCACTCGCAGAGAGCCATCCCCGACAGGCGCGCGTCGTCGAGATGCGGTACTTCGCCGACCTCGACCTGGAGGAGGTCGCTCTCTGCCTCGACGTCTCGACGCCGACCGT
>JBDSRU010000164.1:0-3446 GCA_039929145.1 Thermoanaerobaculia bacterium | reverse complement strand
CGGAAAGGCGTCGACACCGCGCTCGGCGAGGTCGGCGCGCTTCTTCCTACGGTTGGCAATCTGCTCGTCGAGCTCCGACATCGGAGGCGAAGAATACCCGAAAGTCAGAGCTGAAACCTGCTGCTAGCCCGACCTTCTCACCGGGTTCGTGGCGAGGCGTCGCAGATGCCTGTGGCTGCGAGGCGTCGCGACCGAGGCCCGCGCAGACGTACTTTCAGTACGTCGAGCAGGCCGAGTGAGCGCAACGCAGCAGACATAGGCAGATGCGGCGCCGCAGTAGAAGTCGGTGAGAAAGTCGGGCTAGGATCGCGGCCATGCAACATTGGCAGGCAGAACTTGTACAGGCCGTCGCCCGCTGGAGAGATCTCGGCCGCCCGGCTCCGGATGTCGCACTGGTCGCCGGATCGGGCCTCTCGGTCGACCTCGGCACGCCGATCGCCGGGCCCGAGCCGCTCGCCGAATGGTTGCCGTTTCCAGTCCACTCAGTCGCCGGCCACCGTCACGAAATCGAGCTCCTCGATCTTCCGAACGGACGTCGGGTGCTTTACTTCCGCGGCCGCATTCACGGCTATCAGGGCTACACCCCTGCGGATGTGGTCTTTCCCGTCCGTTTCGCCGCGCTGCTCGGGGCGAAGGTGCTGGTGATGACCAACGCCGCCGGCGGCGTCCGTCCCGAGTGGCCGGCGGGCACCCTCGCCGTGATTTCGGACCACCTGAACTTGACGGGCACCAATCCCCTCACCGGCGAGCCGCCCTCCTCCTGGGGTGCACGGTTCCCGGACATGGCGGACGCCTACGAAGCGACCTTTCGCGAGCTCGCGCAACGCCACGCTCGCGATCTCGGATTCGAGCTCGCCGAAGGGGTCTACGCCGGCCTGAGCGGACCGAGCTACGAGACGCCCGCCGAAGTGCGAATGCTGCGCACCCTCGGCGCCGATCTGGTCGGCATGTCGACCGTCCACGAGATCATCGCCGCCCGCCACCTCGGGATGAAGTGCCTCGCCCTTTCCCTGGTGGCCAATCCCGGCGCAGGCGTGACCGACGCACCGCTGCATCACGAGGAGGTCCTGGAGGCCGGAAAGGCTGCGGCAGCGCGCGTTCGCGCGCTTCTGGAGGCACTGCTTTCCGATCCCGGTCTACGCTGAAGCCGACCCGGCAACTGAACCGGCGAAGCGGCTCGCCGAAGGCAGTCGGGACTCAGGTCAGGTCGAGGACGGCCGGTTGACCAGCAACCAGAGCCCCGAATAGTCGCGGATGAGGCGCATGCGCAGCAGCTGCAGTTGCTGCGCCTCGATGAAATTTCCGTCCTGGACGGCGACATCGATGACGCTGCTGAAGCGCTGCACGAAGGCGTCCGCGGAGCGCGTGGTCGCGCGCGCGCGCTCGAACACCGGCGCGTCCTTGGTCACCGCGGTCTCGTCGAGCAGCTCGGCGATCTCCGCCGCTTCCTGGTTGATCCGCAGACGCAACGCAGCGGCCTCGAGCAGGAAAGTCTCGATCTCGGCTCCGCCAGCTCGGCTGACGTAGATCCGGCGATACGCGATGACCTCGCGTGGTTCGAGGCGCAGATGATAGACGTCGCGCGACAGCGCCACCGACTTCGGATCGTCCTTGCCGTCGGTCGAGTCGAGCGCTTCCAGGATCTCCTGGAGATGGGGGGCGGCCATTCCCCTCGCTTGTGCCGCGGCGTCCTCGACTTCGGCGGAAAGCTGGTGCTCGGCCGAGCCCGGGGGGCCGCCCAGACCGTCGCGTGGGCCGCGCTGCTCGCGACGCGCGGCGAGACGCGGAGCGAGCTCTCCGACCTGCCGTCGAAGCAGATCGAGGTCGCCGAGCTTGACGTTGTCGCGCTGCTGGCTGCGCTCGAGGTGCTCCATCGACTGTCGCAAGTCGGAAATCTCCGCTGCGAGCGGCGGGTCGCTCCCCACCTCGCTCTCGAGCTCGAGAATCCGGTTCGACTCGTCGAGGATGCGCTGCTCCTCGGAGCGATAGTACTGACGGACCTTGTTCTTGACCGCCAGGTTGGCCTCGACGACGGCGACCATGAGCTCGGGATGGAAGAGATACCGCCCCATCTCATGCTTGAGGTCGCGATACCGCTGGATGAATCCGCTGCCGGTGAGCGACTCGAAGCTCTGCAGTCCGCCGAGCTCGCGCCGCAGCTCTTCGATCTGCGCGCGCCGGGAGGCGAGCATCCCAGCCTCGATCTCTACGTCCGGAAGCGCCCCCCAGAAGCCTTCGAAGAGCTCGCGCAGCCGGGTGCGATCCCGCAGCACGTAGAGTCCGGTGACCCGGTCCAGCTCCTCCGAAAGTTTCGACACCAGGAAGTCGAGCTTGTCCTGGCGCTCGCCGCCGAGGCTGCTGTCGGAGGAGTTGGCGAGATAGAACCGCACCATCTGGGCTAGGATCTGTTCGTCGAAATTCTTGACCCGGTCGAAGAACTGCCGGAGCAGCGATGCCGACACCCGGGAGTCGGTGGCGGAGAGAATTCCGGTCATCTGGGCGAGCTGGCGCTCCACCTGATCGAGCTGGAGGGCGAGCCGATCGCCATCGCCACCGTTCAGATTGTCGGCGATTCCCTTGAGGGTACCGTGGATATCCTGGAAGTCGGACGGATAGCGCCCGATCTCCACTTCAGTGAAGAATTTCTGGATGCCCTGCAGGAACTGATGGAATGTCCAGGCCGACTTGAATCGGCTCGCCAGGTCGACATAGCGTCGATGCAGAACGGCGATGTCAGGTGTCGTCACGAGTGCCTGGTTATCGAGCGAGGATTGTAAAGCATGGAGAGCCAGAAGGATAGCCACAGTATCCGGGTGCTGCTCGACGAGCAGACCATCGCGCAGCGAGTGCACGATCTGGCGCGCGAGATCGACGCCGACTTCGCCGGCAGTGAGGACCTGGTGGCGATTGGCGTCCTCAAGGGTTCGGTCTTCTTCTTCACCGATCTGGTTCGGCGCCTCGAGACCCCGTTGCGGATCGACTTCTTCCAGACCACGAGCTACGGTTCGGGAACGACGGCCGGCGAGGTGCGCATCAAGCGGGACATCGATCTGTCGATCCGAGGCAAGGATGTGATCCTGGTCGAGGACATCATCGATACCGGCTGGACGCTGCGCACGATTCTCGACCTGTTCCGCTTCCGCGGCGCGCGCAGCGTCAAACTCTGCGCATTGCTCGACAAACACGAGGCGCGCGAGGTCGAAGTCCCGATCGACTACTGCGGATTCCGCATCGGACGCGAATTCGTCGTCGGATATGGGCTCGACTTCAACGAGCGGTATCGCAACCTGCCCTACATCGGAGTCGTGGAGAGCGGCGGGAAATGAATCGCGAAAACATCCGGAGCTATCACACGGCGGCCGCTCCTGAGGCGATCGGCCCCTACAGCCAGGCGGTTTCCGTCGCCGGAATGCTCTATACCTCCGGCCAGACCGGCCTCGATCCGG
>JBDSRU010000163.1:0-2626 GCA_039929145.1 Thermoanaerobaculia bacterium | reverse complement strand
CCGCTCTCCCCGCCTTCCCCGCCTCCGCTTCTCCTCGCGGCCCTCCCGGCGCCTGAACGGTTCCGCAGCTCCCAGGCCTGGCGCGTCGCGCCAACGCCGAGGACCCAAACCGTTCCATCGCGCTGCGCCTAAAAACCGGCGAGCGCCGAGGAGAGTTCGATGCAACTCCATTCGTTCCTTGCGGCGGCGACTTTGGCCGCCCTCCTGGCAGCACCCGCCTATCCGCAGGTCCTGCCGCCGCCAACTGGCCTCGCTTCCGGCGAGGATCCCGTCCAGCAACTGCGTCAGGAAATCGATCGCCTGCGCGCCGACTACGAAGCGCGGATGGCCGCGCTCGAGGCCCGCCTGGCCGCGCTCGCCGGTTCGTCAGCCGCTCCGTCGCCATCTCCGGAAGGCGCGGTGGCGCTCGCGCCAGCGCCTCCGCCGCCCGAACCGGTCGTCGCACAAGCGTCTGCGCCGGCCGCGGCCGCGCCGATCACCCTGCTTTCCGGTGGCGGCGGAAAGAATTTTCTCAACCTCTCGCTCGACGGCCTGGTCGCCGTCGGCGCCTCGACCGCCGAAGATGTTCAGGCGCTCGAGCCGGGCGGGCACGACCCGTCGCAGCGCGGTTTCACGATGCAGAACGTCGAAGTCGTCTTCGAAGGCGCCGTCGATCCGTACTTCCGCGGCCAGGCGAACGTGGTCCTGCAGATCTCGCCGGAGGGCGAATCGGTCGTCGAGCTCGAGGAGGCCTACGTCACGACCACCTCGCTGCCACACGGGCTGCAGCTCAAGGGCGGTCAGTTCTTCACCGAGTTCGGGCGGCTCAATCCGAGCCATCCGCACTCCTGGGACTTCGTCGACCAACCGCTGGTCAACGGCCGTTTCTTCGGACCCGACGGTCTGCGCTCGGTCGGCGCACGCCTCTCCTGGCTGCTGCCGACCGACTTCTACTCCGAGGCGTTCCTGTCGGTGCAGAACAGCCAGGGCGAGACGCTGTCGAGCTTTCGCAGCGTCCCGGGCGAAACCCTCTTCGGCCGCGAGGTCGTGCCGCGCAACGTGAAATCGCTCTCGGACATGCTTCTCGTCCCGCGCTACGCCGCTTCGTTCGACCTGAACGACAACCAGACCCTGGTGCTCGGAGCCTCGGCGGCGCTCGGACCGAACGGCACGGGTGACGACGGCGAGACGCGGATCTACGGCGTGGACGGATTCTGGAAGTGGAAGCCGTCGAATGCCTTCAAGGGTTTTCCGTTCGTCAAAGTCCAGGGCGAGTGGATGCACCGCGACCTCGTTGCCGCCGCCAGCGCGACGGGCGACGGACTGGACTCGACTTCGTTCGCAGACTGGGGCGGCTACCTGCAGGTCAACTGGGGTTGGAGGCCGGGCTTCGTCGCCGGGCTCCGTCTCGACAGCGTCGGCGGCGATACCGGAGAGGACGGCCCGCCGCCGAATCCCGATGCCGCGGCGCTCGCGGGACGCTTCCGCCTCTCGCCGGTGCTGACCTGGTTCCCCACCGAGTTCTCGAAGCTCCGCCTGCAGTACAACTTCGACCACGGCGATGCCTTCACCGCCGACGAGCATTCGCTCTGGTTGCAGCTCGAATTCCTGCTCGGCGCCCATTCGGCGCACAAGTTCTAGAAACGAGGCTTCCGATGCGATCCCGACTCCAGTTGCAGAAGGTCCCTTCCGTGCTCGTCGCTTGTGCTCTCTTCGCCATCGCTCTCTTCGTGCTGCCGGGCGCCGCCCGGGCCGCCCTCAAAGTCGTCGCCACGACCTCGGAATACGCCGCGCTCGCGGCCGCCATCGGCGGCGACCGGATCAGCGTGACGACGATCGCCAAGCCGACCGAGGATCCACACTTCGTCGATGCCCGCCCGAGCCAGATCGTGGCGATGAACCGCGCCGATCTGCTGATCGAGGGCGGCGCGGAGCTTGAGATCGGCTGGCTGCCGCCGCTCCTCGACGGCGCCCGGAACCCGCGCATTCTGCCCGGTGCGGCGGGCCACCTCGTCGCCTCCGAAGGCGTTCAACTGGTCGACATCCCTGCGAGCGCCGATCGCTCGCAGGGCGACACCCACATCGCCGGCAATCCGCATTTCATGCTCGATCCTGAGAACGCCAGAATCGTGGCGGCGCATCTGGCGCGCGCCCTCACCGCTCTGGACGCGGCCGGCAAGGCGACCTTCGACGCCAACCTCGCGGAGTTCGACGGCGCGCTCACGGCGAAGATGAAGGAGTGGAGCGCGGCGCTCGCGCCCTATGCGGGCCGGCAGATCGTCACCTACCACCCCTCCTGGCGCTACTTCTCTCGCCGCTTCGGCCTCGTGGCCGACACCTTCCTCGAGCCCAAGCCGGGCATTCCGCCCTCGCCGCCGCACCTTGCGGAAGTGATCGCCAAGATGGCCGCCGGCAACATCCGCGTGCTGCTTCTCGAGCCCTATCAGCCGCGAAAGACCGCGGAGGCGGTGGCGGCCCACAACGGGGCCCAGGTGGTCGATGTCTGCCAGTTCCCGGGCGCGCTGCCGGGGACGGCGACCTACATCGATCTCATCGACACCAACGTGAAGCGCATTGCGCAGGCCCTCGCGGGCGGAAACTGAGGAGACCGGCATGGAACTTCTGACACTCTGGCTCTGGCCGCTGG
>JBDSRU010000162.1:0-6026 GCA_039929145.1 Thermoanaerobaculia bacterium | reverse complement strand
CTCCGTGCACCTGGTTGCCGAGCTGCCACGGACGCATCTCGGCAAGATCGACCGCGGCGCGCTCAAGCGGCCAGCGGCGGATTCGGAGCCGGAGCGATGACGACCCGCGCCGGCAAAGGCGCGCGCTCCACGGCGTCGCCAAAGTCCGCGGCCGCCGCCCTGGCCGGCCTGGCGCGGATCCGCGCCGAGTTCGGACCCGGCTGGCCGAAGCGCAAGCTCGCCCTCCTCGACCGGCTCGAAGGAGCTCGGCTCGATTCGGCGCGAGCGATCACGGCGCTCCACGACCTGCTCCTCTTCCTGCGCGCCTATCCCGACGACGCGCGACTGCTCGCCCAGGTGGTCCGCCTGCTGGCCGCTTTCGAGCTGCGCCCCGACTTCAAGCGCCATCGCGCCGAGCTCGCCGACAGTGGAATCGCCGGCACGACGATCGACTTCCCGTTCTTCGCCGAGACCGCCTGGCGCTTGGCGGAGCGCTTCCCCAGACATCTCGCGATCGACTGGGAAGCGGTCGATTCGCCGGAGCGCCTGGAGCGTTGGCTGCCGTTCCTCGCCCACCCGGCCGAGATTCCCGGCCTCGACGAGATCGCCTGGACGCCACGGGAATGGCTCGACCGGATGCGCGGCGGCGGCGAGTCGAGGCCAGCCGCCCCGTCGAAGCCGGACCTGGCGGACGGCGCCTTCCTCCTGCGCCGCTTGCGCGCGGCCATTCCCGACTCGCTGCTCTTCGAGCGCATCGTCGACGACCTGGGGCTCTTCTACCGGCTGGCGCCCTCGGCCCACGGAGCGAAGTCGGCAACTCCGACGAGGACCCGCGAGCACCTCGTGGGCGCGCGCCCGGTCTTCCAGACGGCGCCGCTCCGCCGCGGCCGTCCCGACATCGTGCGTGAGCTCACCAGCGGAGGTCTCCGTCCGCTCGCCGTCGAGGAGCTCTCCGGACGGCGCGCCGAACGGACGCTCGAGCTGGCGCGCGACGCCATGGTCACCCGCGGCCGCGATCTCGACGCCTTCGCCTACGGCAGCTCCGACGACGTGCGGCTGGTGACCTGGGAAGATGGTCTGCAGTTCGCGGTGATCGGCGTCCGTCCCGAGCGCCGCCTGTTGCTCGAAGCGGTCTACGCCTTCCTGACGATCAAGAACGGCGTACCCGCCGGTTACGTCCTGAACAGCGCCCTCTTCGGTTCGGCGGAGATCGCCTTCAATGTCTTCGATACCTTCCGCGGCGTCGAGGCTGCCCGGGTGTACGCCCGTGTGCTCGCCACCGTGCACGAGGTCTTCCGCGCCACCGCGTTCACCATCTTTCCCTACCAGCTGGGAGATGGCAACGACGAAGCGCTCGACTCGGGTGCCTGGTGGTTCTACCAGAAGCTCGGGTTCCGGCCCCGCGCGCCAGCGGTCGTCGCACTGATGAAGCGTGAGCTCGAGCGTCAGCGGCGCGACCCGGCGAGCCGCTCGTCGCGTGCCACGCTGGCGGAGCTCGCGCGCGAGAATCTCTTCCTGCATCTAGGCCGCGAGCGTCGCGACGTCATCGGCGAGGTCCCACTGCCGGCGGTCGGCGTCGCGGCGACCGGCTTGCTCGCGCGCCGCTTCGCCGCCGAACCCGATCGTGGCGCTCGCGCCTGCGCCGACGAGGCACGCTCGCGGCTCGGACTCCGCAGCCTCGCCGGCTGGAGCGATGCCGAGCGCGCCGCCTTCCGGAACTGGGCGCCGGTCGTTCTCCTCCTGCGCGGCCTCGAGCGCTGGAGCGCTGCCGAGCGCACGGCGATGGCCGAGGTGATCCGCGCCAAGGGTGGCCGGCGCGAGTCCGACTTCGTGCTGCGCTTCGATGCCCATCCGCGCCTGCCGGGAGCTCTCGCCCGCCTGGCGCGCGCCAACGAAGACGGCTGACTCGCTACTCCAGAGCGCGCGGCGTCGTCTGCACCCAGACGACGCCGAGGATGCCGGCCAGCGTGAGGAGGCAGCCGACCGCCTGCTCCCAGCCGAAGGGTTCGGCGAGAAACAGCGCACCGAGACCGAACGAGATCAGGACGGTGACCTGCGACATCGCCCCCGCCTGTACGTTCGTCACCCAGCGGTAGGCGTAGGTCATCCAAAGCTGCGCGGCGATCGACGATAGCCCCACTCCCAGGAGCGCCAGCCATTCGCGGCCGTTGGGCGCGCGAAAATGGTAGATGCCGGTGGGCGCCGTCGTCAGCAAGCCGAAAAGGGTGAAGCTGCCGTAGATCGCCCACGAGCTCTCCGTGCGCCGCGCCGCCCGAATGGCGGCGACCGACGCACCCGAGAGAACCGCAGAGGCCAGCCCGGCCGCCTCCCATCGGCTGAAGTGGGCGAAGAGACCTCCACTCGCCAGTCCGCCGGTCACCAGGATCACGCCAAGGAAGGCGAGCGCCGCAGGCGGGATCACCCAGCGCCGGACACGCTCGCCGAGAAAGAGCGCGGCGAAAAGGACGCTGAAGATCGGCGAAGAGTAGGTCAACAAAGTTGCCGTGCCGACCGGAATGTGCTCGAGAGCGAGAAAGTAGAGCAGCACCGCGAGGCCACCGAACAAGCCGCGATAGACCAGCAGGTCGAGGCGCTCGAAGGTCACTGCGCGCCGTGCCAGACGGGGCAGGACCAGAAAGGGCAACAGCATCAGAGTGAAGCGCAGGAAGGCGATCTCGTCGCCAGGAAGGGTCGCCGCGGCGAGCTTGGCCGAGAAGGCCATGAGGGCGAAGCTCACCGCAGCGAGCGCGGTGTAGATCAGGGGGAACCGCGGGGGCATCGAGTCTCGCCGGCGATCCTCTCGCGATTCAGGTCGCTCCGCCAGACAACAAGACGAGGGCCGCCCTCGCGGACGGCCCTCGTGGTCAAACCGGAAAGCTGACCGGAATCCGAATCAGTTGGGCGAGCCTGCAAGCGGCGTCAGCAAGTACGGGAACTCATCGTCGAACTGACTCGCATCCTGCAGCGTGCCGTCTGTGTAAGGAAGCGTTCCCGACGGAGCGTCCGCGGGGTCACAGTAGACACCCGGGAAGGCGTGACAGAGGACACCCATGGCCACCCGCAACTCGATGTCGACCACGTCGTCACCCGGGCGCCGGCCGTTGGGGAAGCCCGCGAGATCGCCGCCGAGGACGCCGAGGTTGTTCTGGCTGGCCTTGGGGGTCGGCGCGATGTCGACGTTCAGTCGCTGCATCTCGCCGAAGCCGAACTCGTTCAAGCCGGTCACGCCGGTGACGAAGGCCGCCAGCAGGTCGGTGCGCGGGAAGTTGTTGGGTGCCTGGACTCCGAAGAGAATCTGCAGCAGCTCAGGCAGGGTCGGATTCGTGACATACGTGGCGAGCGCGGCGTCACCGGCCGGCTGCGCCGAGTTGAACAGGTTCTTGTCCTTCACGCCGATGACGACTTCATTGACCAGCGGCATGCCGAGTCGCGAAACCTGGACATAGTCGCTCGAAGTCAGGAGGGGAGCTTCGTAGGTCGGCGAGGGGTTGATCGTCCGAACTCGCGGCAGCCGGGCCGTCGTCCAGGCGCCGACCACGGGACCGTGGCCACCGGTGAGGCAGGTGGTCGGAATCTCGAGGATGATCGAGGTGATGTTCTTGTCGGCGGTGTCGGAAGGTTCGGCGTCCCGTGCGCCGACGGGGTTGAGATTGACCAGGTCGAAGACTTCGCCCAGATTGACTGCGAACGACTCCTTGCGCTGGCCGACGAAGACCCTGCCGGAGCCGGAGCAGCCCGGAATCGAGATGTCGGACCGGTACAGCGAGGCATAGCGCTCGTAGTCCGGGAAGGTCTTGAGCCCGGCGTTGTCGAGCGGCTTGGCGAAGAACGTGCCACCGGCATCGACATTGCTCACCATTGCGATCGAATCCGGATCGGCGATCGGCCCGCGAACGGTGGAGATGGAATAGAGGGTCGCCTGGTTCAGGACCGCGAGGCCACCGGGCTGGACCACAACCGGCCCCGCCGCGAGAAGCGGAATGGCGACCCTGGCATCGCCCACCGGCAGGCTGATACCGAGGTCATAGTTGTAGAAGTCGAAAACGAACGACAGATCCTCGACGCCATCACCGGAGTTGTCGATACGGATGTCGTAGAGCGCGTCCGCATCGAGGGGGAAGTAGTTCGGGCCGCCGTAAGCGTCCTGAAGCGGGATGTAGTTGGCGATCAGGGTGACGTAACCCTCCCTGCCGGACTCGTAGCTGCGAAACATGTAGAAATCGGTCCCGTCGACCTGCGGCATTCCGAGGATCGCGGGCGCCTCGCGGTGGCTCGACGCCATGGCCGGGGCCATCGCGACGACCGCCAACAAGGCGAGCACTGCCAATACTTTGGATCGTGAACTCACGTGAATTCCTCCTTCGAAAATGGATCCTGGCGAGAAACCAGGATCGGGGGGCTTCTATGAGGTCTATACGACATCCATGCCAAGTCAGATGTCTCCTTTGCAAGCTCCTTCTGCTGACGCACCCGGGAGGCGCGGCAGGAGGGCCCATTTCAGGCGGAGGGGGTCTTGCTCAGTCTGAAACGTGCGCGCGCAGGAGCACGGCGAGCCAGTCCGGGATCGGGGCCTTCTCGAAGGTGTCCATCGCCACGCAGACCGTGACAATCCGGCTCTCTGCCGCCGGTCTTTCGACACCCGAATGCAGAAAGCGATAGCACCAGGTGACCGAGCTCCTGCCCAGCTTGGGGAGCGAGACCTCGATCTCGAGGTTGTCGCCGTAGCGCAGGGGGCGGTGATAGTCGGTTGCGAGATGTACGACGGGAAAGCCGATCCCGTGGTCGCGCAGCAATGTCGGGTAGTCGGTGCCGATGGCGTCGTGGAAGAACTCCTCCATGGCGACGTGGCAGAAGTGCATGAAGCGCGGGTAGTAGACGATCCCGGCCGGGTCGAGATCGCCAAAACGAACGTGCAGCGGCGTGCGGAAGGCCATACGCGGCAGTCTACGGGACGAGCGGCTTCGGCTTGCCGAGCAGGTACTGCCCCGGCCACGGCAGGTCGACGCCGTATCTGGTCGCGGCATGCAGGGTGAGGTAGGGATCGGCGAGGTGCGGCCGGGCCATGAGGGCGAGGTCGGCGCGACCGGCGGCAAGGACCGTGTTGGCGTGATCTGCATCGAGAATGGCGCCGACCGCCATCACCGGAATGCCGGCCTCGTAGCGGATCTTTTCGGCGAACGGCACCTGGTACATGCGGCCATAGTCGGGCTTCGAGGCGGGCGAGTTGCCGGCCGTCGAGACGTCGATCAGGTCACATCCCAGGCGCTTGAGCTCCCGCGCCACGATGACCGCCTCGTCCGGCGTGAAGCCGGAGCCGTCGGTCATCCAGTCGGTCGCCGAAATGCGCACCGACATCGGGAGTACTTCGGGCCAGGCGGCCCGAACGGCGACGAAGACCTCGAGCGGGTAGCGCATCCGGTTCGCGAGCACTCCGCCGTATTCGTCGCGGCGCAGGTTCGACAAAGGGGAGAGGAAGCTCGACAACAGATAGCCGTGCGCGAAGTGCAGCTCCAGCCAGTCGAACTCCGCTTCGTGCGCCCATTCCGTCGCGCGCACGAAGTCGGCCAGCACCCGGTCCATGTCGGAGCGGTCCATCGCCTTGGGGCTGGCCCAGTCCGGACGGAACGGATCAGGCGAAGGCCCGATCGTCTCCCAGCGGCCCTCCTCGTCGGTCAGCGGCACGTCGGCACCGTTCCAGGGATGGCGCACCGAGCCCTTGCGCCCGGCATGCGCGAGCTGCACGCCGATTTTCGCCGGCGAATGGCGGTGGACGAAATCCACGATGCGCTTCCACGCGTCGCGATGCTCCGGGCGGTAGAGCCCGGCGCAACCGGGAGAGATCCGCCCCTCCGGCGCGACGTTGGTCATCTCGGCGATCACCAGTCCGGCGCCGCCGATCGCCCTGCTGCCCAGGTGCACCAGGTGCCAGTCGTCCACCAAGCCGTCGGTCGCCGAGTACTGACACATCGGCGAGACGACAATGCGATTCGCCAGCTCGACGCTCCTGACCTGGAGGGGAGTGAAGGCCGGCGGCACAGCCCGCCCCG
>JBDSRU010000161.1:0-3760 GCA_039929145.1 Thermoanaerobaculia bacterium | reverse complement strand
CGGATACGTCATCGTGGCAGCTCGTCGTTGGGGCGAACGTCTTATGGACCGACATTCTGGACTCGAGTGGGTGTGCGAACTCCGGCTCGGCGCTCATTCCCAGCGCCAGCGACGACGGAGGCCAGGTGGCGGCGATCGGGCCGTGCGTGACATTGCAGGGCGAATCGACGCTCTACGCCAGCGTTCAGCACCGCGGCTACGGCGAGTTTTTTCTGCGCCTGCTCTTTTACAGCGCAGCCGATTGCTCCGCGGGATCGCTCGACACTCCCATCGCCGGGGAGTTGCAAAATCCAGATGCCTGGGACCTCCTCACCATGGTCACTCCCGTACCGCCGGAGGCACACGCGGTCTACTTCCTGCTTGCCGCCGGCGACTCGCTGCCGCACGGCCTGTCGGTCGACGACGCAATGCTCACCGAGCAGTTCCCGATCTTCCTCGATGGCTTCGACGGCAACGGCGGCGGGGAGACCTCCCCATGCCGGTGGGGGAGCTAGGAGCCTGCGCTGCCAAAGGGGTGTCAGCCGAGCAGTTGCCAGTTGCATTCCCGGGACGAAGCTAACTCCGAATTCCGGCCCAGCACCCAGTCTCGCTGGACCAGATAACTCGCGTTTCGCCTGCACTTTCTGAAATTCGCCTCGCACCGATTCGCCGGCAGCGATTCACAGCGCTCCGGGCGAAAGTGGGCGGGCGAGGAAATCGGCTGGCACCTCAACGGCAGCGAAGAAATCTCGGGAAGGGAGTTGGATCAGGTCGGATGCCACCGAGTCGACGGGGTCGTCGACGCCCGAATCGGCGATCGGCAGAACGCCGTCGTCCGAGAAGGTGCTGTCGAGGTCTCCGTCAGCGGTGCAACGCAGCGCCATGACATCGAGATCGGAGTGGTGTTCGGCTCGAGCCGCGTCACCAGCACCAGGATGCGCCCCTGATCGTCGACGGCGAGCGCGGCTCCCGAGAGCAGCGTCCCGAGTCCGGCGAGGCCCATCTCGCGAATGCCGGAAGTTCCGGCGCCGAAAGATCAGCAGCTCGGCGTGCTTCCCGGGGCCGCGCTCCAGCGGCAGGCGTCCTGACTTTCGAAATCGTCGGAGAACAAGGCGTTACCACAGCCGCTGTCGCAGATGCGCGGTTGCTTGACGTTCAGCCGCCAGCCGTTGGAAATCGAACCGGCGTCCGTTCCGACGTCATCGCGCACGAAAAGCGACCAGGTGCCGTTGGCCGCCGCGCCGAGCGCGGAGAGGGCGGCGAAAGTTGCGTCGTAGGGGCCGGCGGGCGCCCCAACGGGGAAGGCGTCGGTCGTGGTGTCGAGGTTGCTGGGCTTGAACGTGCCCGCGACGATGACTGCCGTGGTCAGAGGCCCGCCCGCCGCGTCGTCAAACGTCAGGTCCAGGCCGCTCACGTCCGTGCCTCCTCCCACATCTGACAGCACGTAGGCGTCGACGCCGGTTGGCGCGACCACGATCACGTCGACGTCGTCCGGGAACGTGTGCGAGAAACCGCGGAGGTCCAGGGTGAGCCGGTCGTAGGCGGAGATCCCGGATACCGTGAGGGTCGACGGGTAGGGTGACCCGGCAGCGTTGTCGTTGATCGTGATCGCGGCGGAGTTGGTGAACGAGACCGTATTGTCCAGACCGGTTTGCAAGGGTCCGAAAGTCACCACGCCGTAGGCGGTGACGCCATCCTGCAGCTGCAGACTGAACAGCAGGTTGTCGCCGCACGCTCCGCCGACCGCGAACGAGAAGCGCCGTGTCGCCGAGGCGCCGGGAGCGATCGCGCCGTAGGTCCGCGGCGCGCTCGGATTGAGGACTCCACCGCTCGCCTGGAGCGTGCCAACCAGGTTCGAAAGGGGGTCGGTACCGTCGTTTCTCACCGTCAGGTCAGCGGTCAGCACCTCGCCCGGATCGGCCACGCCGTTCGCGGCGGCGCAGCCCGTCAACCCCAGGGCCAGCGATCCGGCCCGTGGATAAGGACCGAATCCTTCGTCGGCCGGAATCTCGGAGAGCCGGACGTCGGGAGAGCCACTCCGGTTGTCTCCCCAAGTGCGGTAGAAACTGGCACCGTCGGCGACGGCCTGATCGTAGTCGCCCATGTAAGTCCCCACGATCGCCGGATCCACGCCCACCACGACGGGGAACGCGGTGTCGGTGATGCGGTAGTCGGCTCCGAAGAGGACCGTCGTGCCGACGATCGCGGCGTTTCGCCCGTAGACGTTGATCAGGGTGTTCGCGCCATCCTCGCGCCGGTCGTACCAGCTCAAGAAGAGCCGCGTGCCGGCGGGGTTGACGGCGATCACCGGCTGCCAGTTGTCGTTCGTCCCGGCGTCGGTGTTGACCAGCTCCCGCGGCGTCCACGTCGCGCCGCCGTCGCTCGAATGGGAGAAATAGACATTGGCCCGGTCGGCCCCGGGGCCGTCGTCATTCCACGTCATGTAGAGCTGGAACGGGTCGGTCGGATGCGCGGCGACCTGCGGAAAGGCGTTGCTGCGAAAGCTCCCGAGCCCCAGGTCACCGTTGACCCCCCCGACGGTCAACGTCTGGGCAGTGATCTGCGCCCCGAAAGTCAGGCCGAGATCCGTCGACTTCCGGACCACGATGCGGTTCGGTCCGCTCTTGAGCCAGAAAGCGTAGATGGCATGGTCGGCGCCGGTCACGACCCAGGCACCCTGGCCTGCGGCGGCGTCCAGTACCTGCCGACTCCCCCACGTGAGCCCACCGTCGGTCGAGCGGGTGAAGGTCATGCCGCCGCCGCCGCCGAAGTCGCGCCAGAAGTTGTAGAAGTTCCCCTGTCCTGTGCCCGCGGCGTTGTCGCAGGTGATCCACTCCTTGTCGTGAGACCCGCCGCCGGCGGCGCAGTTGACCGGCAGCGCGTACGTGGCTCCGTCGTCGTCGCTCCGGAAGCACTGCAGGGTCGCGCCGCTGGTGAAGTCGAGCGTCGCCAGCAGGATTCGCCCGGTGGCGTTGTTGCGGGCGTAGACGGGGTCACCGGCGTCTCCGGCCGTGCTCACCGGGAGCGCCCCCAGGTCGGTGAAGGTGCTGCCGCCGTCCGTCGAACGCGCGATGCCGGTGAAGTGCTGGCCGCCCGTGGAGAGGCCCGAGTCGTTGAACGAGCTGAGTACGATCGAGCCCGTTCCGAGCACCAGGCTGGTTTCGCTTTGGGTGTTGCGAGGGTTCGTGTCGGCTGCGGGGTTGTTGACCAGGACGTTCGGCAGCACACCGCTCGGCGCCTCGGCTCCGGCGGCGACCGACAAGCCCGCGCGTCGAGCGCCGGTGCGTGCCCCGTAAACTCTCCGCAGACGCTGCTGGAAGGCACTCGAGAGCTGGTTGAAGAGCTCCGGATCCCAATAGAGCTCCCAGTCTCGGCTCCCATCCGCAGCCCGGAGCTCCTGTCCCTGGCCGCCGGTCAGCTCGGCCGCGCGCGCCACGATCTGCGCGACATGAGCCGCGCGGTGCGATCGCCAGCGCGCCAGCCGGTCCCGATCGTCGGTAGAGACTCGCGAGCCCTCGATGAACTGCCGGTAGATCGCGCCCGACAGGAGCGTCTCGGCCTCGATCTGGGCGACGGGCAAGCCTGCCGCCCAGGCGTCGAGGATCTCGCTCTCGTGCTCGGCGACCGGCGCCCCACGGTCGCGCTGGGATATCAGCTCGCGCGCGGCGCCAAATTCCTCGTCGTCGCGGGTGAGGAGGCGGGCGTCGTCCTGCGTCCACACGCCCTTGGTGGACACCGGCGGTCGCAGAGTCCTCGCGGCGCCGCCCGAGCCCGCAATCGC
>JBDSRU010000160.1:0-3297 GCA_039929145.1 Thermoanaerobaculia bacterium | reverse complement strand
GGCTACCCGGATCAGCCGCTGATGGAGGATCTCGAGATCGCGCGGCGACTTCGGCGCCTCGGCCGCATCCGGATCGTTCCGGCGCGAGTGCGGGTCTCGGGCCGGCGCTTCCTCGCCCGACCGATCTATTACTTCGCGCTGGTCAATCTCCTGCCGCTGTTCTATGCCCTGGGCGTTCCAGCCCATCGCCTCGCCCGACTGTACGGTGACCCGAGATGAGAGACAAATGCTCCGCGCACTAGAGGCCGCCACCCTGATGCTCGCGCTGGCTCCAGGCGCTTCCTCTTCAATGACCTTCACTCATACCGACTGGGGTGCGACCCTGGAGCACTTCGTCGACGAGCGTGGACGGGTCGACTACGCCGGGCTCGCTGGCGATCGCACGCAGCTGGATCGCTATCTGGCCAGCCTCGATCAGGCGAGTCCCGATTCGACTCCAGATCTCTTCCCGACCCGGACCGACCAGCTCGCCTACTGGCTCAACGCCTACAACGCCGTCGTCATCGCCGGCGTGCTCGACCGAGGTGTCCAAACGCCGAGTGTCTGGGGGGACGGATTCCTGGGTATCGGCTTTTTCACCGTCGACCGGGCCCGGCTCGGGGGCCGCCTCCTGAGCCTCAAGGAGCTCGAGGACGACATCGTGCGCTCGCGGTTCCGCGACCCGAGGGTCCACGCCGCCCTGAACTGCGCTTCGATCGGCTGCCCGCGACTTCCGCGGCGGGCGTTCGAGAGCTCGACACTGGAGGCCGATCTGGATTCGGGGATGCGCGAGTTCGTCTCCGATCCGCGCCACTGCCGCGTGGATCCCGCCACCCGGACGGTCTGGCTGTCGAAGATCTTCGCCTGGTTCGAGGAGGATTTCGTCGCCTTCGAGAAGGATCGGGGCACGACATCTCCCACCATCATCGACTACGTCAATCGCTTCCGCGCCGTTGACAGTCGAATTCTTCCGAATCAGCGTATTCGCTACCTCGACTACGACAAGAGATTGAACATTCAGTAGGCCCCGGCAGCGATAAGAGCGTTCGGAACCGCCGCAGGCCACGCCGCCGGACCGCTGGTACGCTTGCGTTCCAGATGTCTTCGCCTGTCCCCTCGCATCGCCCGGGCACACGCCCACGTCGCATCATGCTGCCGCGCCTCGGGCTTCTCGCCCAGATCGGGCTCGCACTCGCCCTGGTCGGAACGGCGCCGCTCGTGATCACGGCGATGCAGCTCGCCGAAGTCAATCGCGAAGCGCTCGTCGAACAGCTCCTGCGCACCCACACGGTCTCGGCGCGCACCGCCGCTGACGCCATCGACGGTTTTCTCGTCGCGCGGCGTTCGCTCGCCGGGACGCTGTTGCTCTCGCCCGAGCTCACCGCCGACCCGACGTCGGAGCTCGCCCAGACCCGCCTGCGCGATTCGCTCGCCAGCTGGAGCGCGGCCGGCGTCGTCGCCGCCGCGCTCTACGACCCTGCCGACCGGTTGATCGTCAAGGTGCAGCAGAAAGGCTACGGCGGGCTCGCCGACACTCTGCTGGGCGGTGCGGCAGAAGCGCCTTCCGGGCTGCGCACGGTCGATCTCCACCCCTGGATCCGGATCGAGGTGCCGCTCACGCCCGACGCCGCGGACTCTTCCGCGAACCCGCGGCCGGCGAAGACCGGCTCACTGCGCCTCGCGGTCGACGGCGCGCCGCTGCTGCGCACGCTCGCTCCCGACGAGCTCGGCGATCAGGCGCAACTTCTCCTGCTCGATCGCGGCGGGCGGGCCCTCCTGGGTCCCGAGACCGATGTCGACAACCTGCCGCCATCGCTCCTCGAGTCGGCGCTCTCGGCAAGGCTCTCCGGCTCGGGCCGTTTCCGCGACCGCGCCGGCCGCGAGATCGTCGGCGCCTGGTCGGCTGCCGATTCCGGGCGCTGGATCGTCGTCTCGACGCAGCCCGCGGCGATCGCGGAGGCGGCGGCGCTGCGCATGCGGAAGCGGACCGTTCTCGCGGTCGGTCTGGCGCTCGCGCTGGTGGCCGTGATCTCGATCCTCGCCTATCGCGCTCTGGTCAAGCCGCTGCGCGCCCTGCTCGCGGCGCAGCGGCGGGTGGCGGGTCTTTCGGGAGAGCCGGCGCGCGGCTCGGAAGTCTCGCAGCTCAAGTCCACGATGCTGGCCCTCGAACGCAACGCGCGCGACCGCTCGGCCCTCGATCAGGTCTTCCTCGGCCGCTACCAGGTGGTCGAGATTCTGGGATCGGGCGGCATGGGCACGGTTTTCCGCGGTTGGGATCCGCGCCTGCAACGTGCCGTGGCGTTGAAGACCATCCACCTTGAACGGCGCGCGTCGGATGCCGACGAGAAGAAGGCCGCCTCGCGATTGGGCATCGAGGCGGTCGCCGCCGCCCAGATCGTGCACCCGAACGTCGTGGCGATCTACGACACCGAGGAGATCGGGGCGATGGCCTACGTGGCGATGGAGTACGTGCACGGCACGGGCCTCGACCGCTACCTGGAGGAGCGCGCCAAGCTGTCGTGGCGCGAGGTGCTGCCGCTCGGTCAGGCGATCTGCGAAGGGCTCGCCGCGGCTCATGGGCGCGACCTGGTGCACCGCGACATCAAACCCGGCAACATCCTGCTCGGTCAGGACGGATCGATCAAGATCTCGGACTTCGGTCTCGCTTTCTTCCTCTCGCAGCGCGGCGAGCCGGGCGAAACGGTCGTCGGCACGCCGGGATTTCTCGCCCCGGAAGCGCTGCGAGGCCGGCCGGTGACCGCCTTGAGCGACCTCTTCGCGGTCGGCGTCCTGCTCTGCCGGAGCCTGACCGGGCACTATCCGTTTGCCGGCAGGAACCTGCGGGCGATCGTCGCTTCGACCTTGAACGATCCGGTCCCGCCGGTCGAGTCTTTCGACGAACGCATCCCGCGGCCGCTGATCGACATCGTGCGCGCGCTGCTCGAGAAGAGCCCCGAACGCCGGCTCGGCCCGGCGCGCGAGGTCGCCGCCCGCTTCGAAGAGCTCTGCCGCCGCCATGGACTCGACTGGCGGCTCGACTTCACCCGCTCGACCCGGGCGGTTGAGGCGGACGAGATCTTCCGCTCGGTTTCTTTGCCGGTGGTCGAAGAGTGACCGGGTCAGAGGCACCGGGAGACGCGCGGGGTTCAGGTTCGAAGATCGGCTTCGACGCTGACTCGAGGCTTCGATCGGCGCGGCGGGGGACACATTGCGGCTGGGGCAGCTGCTGGTCGGCGTCTCAGTTGGTGGGCCGCAATATGTCCCCAGGTGGCTTGCCGGGCTTTCCCAGCGCTGTCCCACCGCGGTGCTCCGGCGCTC
>JBDSRU010000159.1:0-4555 GCA_039929145.1 Thermoanaerobaculia bacterium | reverse complement strand
TGGCGACGCTCTACGCTCACTTCGGCACCAAGCGCGGCCTGTTCGAAGCGATCCTTCGTGACCTCGCCGAGTCGGTGATGCGGCCGCTCTGCGTCGAGGGAGTAGCGAGCGACCCGGAGCAGGGCCTTCTCGCGGTCGGGCGGCGCTATCTCCAGGAGGTCCTCGATCCTTCGGTGGTCGCCTGGTGGCGCGCGATGTGCGCCGAGGCGCCTCACACTCCGGAGCTGCGCGACGCCTTTCTTTCCGACGAAGGGGGGCCTCTGCAGCGTGCGATCTCCGCCTATCTCGCCGAGAAGGTGCGCCAGGGGCAGCTCGAGATGGCCGATCCGGTGCTCGGCGCCGGCCAGTTCCTGGCCCTCATCCGCGGCCCACTGCATCACCGCGCGGTCGCCGGCGACAGTACTCGCGTCACCCCGGAGGCAATCGAGCTGCAGGTGCGCTCCGCCGTCCAGCTCTTCGTCCACGGTTGCCTGCCCCGGTCGGCAGCGACCTGAAACTTTCGTCCGCAACCGACTCCAGAGGAGATCCTCGTGAACCGTTCCCTGATCCTGGCTTCTGTACTCACTGCCGTCGCGGTCACCGCTTGCGGCGGCAAGCCCCAGGCACCGCCTCCGCCCCCGCCGCCGCAGGTCACTGCCGTGACGCTCGCGCCGCGGACCATCGAGATGGCCTTTTCTGTCCCCGGCCGGTTGCAGGGTTCGCGCGAGGTCGAAGTTCGCTCGCGGGTCAAGGGCATCCTGCAGAGCTGGGCCTACAAAGAGGGCGAACCGGTGAAGGAAGGACAGCTCCTCTTCCGGATCGATCCGGCGTCGTATCGCGCCGACGTCGATCGGGCGCGCGGGGTGGTGGGCGAGGCTGAAGCGGCGCTCGCCCGCGCCGAGCGCGATGTCGCACGGCTCGGGCCGCTGGCGGAGCGCCAGGCGGTGTCGCGCCGCGAGTCCGACGACGCCAACTCCGCCCGCGACCAGGCCCGGGCGGGCGTCGCGAGCGCCCGCGCCACGCTGCGCTCGGCGGAGCTCGAGCTCGGCTACACCCAGGTTGTGGCGCCGGTCTCGGGAATCTCCGGACGGGCGCTCAAGTCGCAAGGCAGCCTGGTCGACGACGGCGAGAACTCCCTCCTCACCAGCATCTGGAGGGTCGACCCGATCTGGGCGCTCTTTACCCTCTCCGACCGCGAGTTCGCGCGGCTGCAGGCAGAGCTTGCCCGCGACGGCAAGCTGCTCGCGGACGTCGAGGCCGAGCTCGTCCTCGCCGACGGTCGCAGCCATCCGGTGCGCGGCAGGCTGAACTTCACCGGCTCGCAGATCGACGTTTCGACCGGTTCGGTCGAACTGCGCGCCGAGTTTCCCAACACCGAAGCCGCGCTCCTGCCCGGACTCTTCGTCCGCGTCGTGCTCAAGGGCGTCGCACGCAAGGGCGCGCTGGTCGTTCCCCAACGCGCGATCCAGCAAGGGCCTGCGGGCCGTTACGTCTACGTCGTCGGCGCCGCGAACGTCGCGGAGTCGCGGCCGGTCGACCTGGAGGAGTGGAGCGGCGGCGACTGGATCGTCGGCTCCGGTCTTGCTGCCGGCGAGCAGGTCATCGTCGACGGCGCGCTCAAGGTCCAGCCTGGATCCGCGGTGCAGGTCGTCGAGCCGGCGGCAGCGCCGGCGGCTGCGCCGGCTGAAAACGGAGCCGGTTCATGATTTCGCATCTCTTCATCCGGCGGCCGATTCTCGCCACCGTCATCTCGCTGCTCATCCTGCTGATCGGCACGGCGGCGATCTTCAATCTGCCGATCGCGCAGTACCCGGAGATCGCGCCGCCGCAGGTGACGATCAACGCCTTCTATCCGGGCGCCTCCGCCGAAACGCTCCAGGTGACGGTGGCGGCGCCGATCGAGGAGCAGATCAACGGCGTCGAAGGGATGCTGTACCTGTCGTCGACTTCGTCGTCCAACGGGACGGTCGGCATCACGGTCACCTTCGAGACCGGCACCGACGTCGATCAGGCGGCGACCAACGTCAGCAATCGCGTGCGTCTCGCCGAACCTCGGCTCCCCGAGGAGGTGCGGCGCAACGGTGTCACCGTCCAGAAGCAGTCGTCGAACTTCCTGCAGATCATCGCGATGACTTCGCCCGACGGGCGCTTCGATCCGCTCTATCTGTCGAACTACATGACGCTCAACATCCTCGAGGAGATCAAGCGCGTACCGGGCGTCGGTCAGGCGATTCTCTTCGGCGCCAAGGACTACTCGATGCGGATCTGGCTGAAGCCCGACCGCCTCGCTCTCTTCGGACTGACTCCGTCGGACGTCGCGACCTCGATCCGGGAGCAGAACTCGCAGTTCGCGGTCGGCCGCGTCGGGCAGGAGCCGACGCCGGGTCCGCTCGAGCTGTCGTTCACCGTCACCGCGCCCTCGCGCTACACCGAACCCAAGCAGTTCGAGAGCATCGTCCTGCGCTCGGGAGTGTCGGGACAACAGGTGCGCCTCGCTGACGTCGCGCGGGTCGAGCTCGGCGCCCGCGACTACGACACGGTGTCGAACGTCAACGGCAAGCCGGCGATCATCATGGCGGTCTTCCTCCAGCCGGGCGCCAACGCCCTGGCGACGGCAGACGGCGTCCAGGCGACGATGGAGAAGGTCGCCCGCCGATTTCCCGAGGGGATGACCTGGGCCACCCCTTACGACTCGACGCGCTTCGTGCGGGTCTCGATCGAGGAGGTCGTGAAGACCCTTCTCGAAGCGATGGCGCTGGTCTTCCTCGTGGTCTACGTCTTTCTCGGTTCGTTCCGCGCGACGCTCATCCCGCTCCTCGCGGTCCCGGTGTCGCTGGTCGGAGCCTTTGCCGGCATGTACGCCCTCGGTTTCAGCATCAACACGCTGACCCTCTTCGGACTCGTCCTGGCGATCGGCATCGTCGTCGACGACGCGATCGTCGTGCTCGAGAACGTCGAGCGCATTCAGCGCGCCGAGAAGATCTCGCCGCGCGAGGCGTCGTTCAAGGCGATGACCGAGGTCACCGGGCCGGTGATCGCGATCGTCCTCGTGCTGGTGGCAGTCTTCCTGCCGGTCGCCTTCTTCGGTGGCCTGGCCGGAGAGCTCTACCGCCAGTTCGCAATCACCATCGCCATCTCCGTGTTCATCTCGGGCGTTGTGGCGCTCACCCTGACGCCGGCGCTGTGCGCGCTTCTCTTGCGCTCGGAGCACATCGAGCCGCACGGCCTCCTGGGCCGGTTCGACCGCTGGTTCCAGCGCCGCACGGACGGTTTCGGCGGCAGCGTCGACTTCCTGATCCGCCACAAAGCGGTCGCCGTCGGGCTCTTCTTGCTCGCCCTTCTCGCCACCTTCGGGTTGCTCAAGACGGTGCCGGGCGGCCTGGTGCCGAACGAGGACCAGGGCTATTTCATCGCCGCGGCGCTGCTGCCGGACGGCGCGACGTTGTCGCGCACCAACCAGGTCGCGCGGCAGGTCGAAAGCGCCGTGCTCGAAGACCAGGCGGTCGAGCGCATCGTCTCGATCGTCGGCTTCGATTTTGTCGGTGGCGGCAGCAAGTCGAACGCCGCCACTTTCTTCGTCATTCTCAAGCCGTGGAAGGATCGTGAAGCCAAGCTCGATCAGGTGCTCGGCGGCTTCTACGGCCGCACGGGAGCGATCAAGGAGGCGGTGGTCTTCGGCTTCAATCCGCCGCCGATCCAGGGCTTGGGCGCGACCGGCGGCTTCGAGTTCTTCGTTCAGAACCGCGGTGAAGGAGGGACACGCCGGATGTCGGAAGTCGCCTTCGCCCTCATGGAGAAGGCGAACAAGCTGCCCGAGCTGGCCGGCGTGCGCACGCTCTTCCGCCCCGATGTGCCGCAGCTCGAGGTGGATCTCGACCGCGAGCGCGCCAAGGCTTCCGGCATCTCGGTCGACCAGGTCTACGCCGCGCTGCAGAGCACCTTCGGCACCCTGTACGTCAACGACTTCACCCGCAGCGGGCGCGCTTTTCGTGTCCAGTTGCAGGCGGAAGCTGTCGACCGCCAGTCGCCCGACGATCTCGGGCGCGTTTTCGTTCGCACCGGCGACGGCCGGATGATGCCGCTCTCGGCGCTGGTCACGGTGAAACCGACCGTCGGCCCTGAAGTGCTCGAGCGCTTCAACGGTTTCCCGGCGGTGAAGCTCCTGGGAGCGGCGGCGCCAGGACGCAGTTCGGGCGAGGCGATCGCGGCGATGGAGAGGCTCGCCGGAGCGGAGCTGCCGGCGGACTTCGGCTACGCCTGGAGCGGGTCGGCCTTTCAGGAGAAAAAGACCGGAGGCTCATCGGCGATCGTCTTCCTGTTCTCGATCCTGGTCGTCTTCCTGATCCTCGCCGGCCAGTACGAGAGCTGGAAGTTGCCGATCGCGGTGCTGCTGACCGTGCCGATCGCGGTGCTCGGAGCGCTCGCCGCCGTCTGGCTGCGTGGGTATTTTTTCGGCGCGGCTGCGAACGACGTCTACTTCCAGATCGGACTCGTGACCCTGATCGGTCTGGCCTCGAAGAACGCCATCCTGATGGTCGAGTTCGCCACCCAGCGCCGCAACGCTGGGGCTTCGGTC
>JBDSRU010000158.1:0-2724 GCA_039929145.1 Thermoanaerobaculia bacterium | reverse complement strand
GCTGCGCGCCGAAGGGATTCTCGCAACGCCGACGCCGGACTCCACCGGTGGAGGTCGCTACTGGCGCCACGACTGGGCGAGCGTTCGCCATGAACGGCAGGAGTGTGAGGGCTCGAACCCCATCTCTGCCCCCGTCTGTAGCAGGATAGGCGCATGAGAACCTCCCGGCCGATTTTCCTGGTTTTTCTATTTACCGGTCTTTTGCTTTTCGGCTGTGGAGCCACCGCCGCCCCGTCGAACTCCAACCCACCGGCGGCCGATAAGCTGGCGACGCCCGATGCCGAGGGCCGGTTGACCCTTGCCGTCGCCGAAAGCGCCGAGGCGGCTCCGGGCATCGTGCTGACCCTCGAGGGCATCGTCTCCGACAGCCGCTGTCCGGTCGACGTCACTTGTGTCTGGGCGGGCGAGGTTCGCGTCGCGCTGGCGATCGAATCGCCGCGGCGGGAGGCGCCACGTCTCGAGTTCGAGCTGGCGACGACGACGGCCCGTGTCAGGACAGTCGGCGGACTCGACATCGAGGTCATCGGCGCCAGCCCGGCAACGCATTCGAAGAAGCCGATCGCCCCGGCTGACTACCAGGTCTCGTTCCGGATCGGCCCGGCCGGTAGCCTTTCGCCGAAGTCCGGCGCCCCGTCGTAGGATCTGCCGGTCCCTATCCGTTCAACCGCTTTCCAGGAGGCAACGACCATGCGCAGGCTTCTCGTTCCCGCACTTCCCTCCATCGCAGCTCTCGCCACCGTCTGGATCTTCTCGGCCTCCGGAGCCTTCGCCGTCGAAGTGAAGGGCGCGGCGATCCTCGACCACGCCTGCGGCAAGGCTTCGGTCCAGCAGATGGGGCTCGTCCACGCCGGCAAGATGGAAGAGTCGCTCAAGCTCTCCACGCCCGAGATGCAGAAGGAGTGGGCCGCGATGCCGGCCGAAGACCGCAAGATGATGGCGGAGATGATGAAGGAGATGTCGCAGAGCGAGGCCGACTACAAGGCCGCCATCCAGAGTGGCGGAGTCCTCGTCGTCGACGCCGCCGCCGCGACCCTGACCATCAAGATGGAGCACAAGGACGCGAACGGCAGCAGCACCGGAACGATGACCCAGAAATTCGTCATCGACGCCAAGGGCTGCTGGATCACGCACTGATCGGAGCAACTCGAATGCTTTCGAGTTGCAGGAGTTCAAGTCCACTCGAAGGCTTTCGAGTTGCACGAGTTCAAGTCAACTCGAAAGCTTTCGAGTAGCAGGACTTCGAATCAACTCGAAGGCTTTCGAGTTGCAGGAGCTCCGATCAGCTGATCTCGATGGATCAGATCGAGTCGAAGGCGATCGACTCGAGGGCGATCGTTATCGATCCAGCGTTTCGTCGACTTCGGTGAAGTAGTTCTGCGGCACCAGCACGTCGCGCGGCTTGGAGCCTTGGGCAGGGCCGAGGAGGCCTTCGCGCTCCATCATGTCGATGAGGCGGGCGGCGCGAGAGAAACCGACCCGCATGCGGCGCTGCAGGAAGCTCGCCGAGGCCTGGCGTTCCTGGACGACGAGGCGCGCCGCCTGGTCGAAGAGGTCGTCGTCGATCAGACCGGCGCCACCTTCGTTGCCGCTCTCCTCCGGACCGGCGAGCACCGCCGGATCGAGCACCGGCTTGCCCTGCTTCTTGAGCCACCGCACCAGCGCCGCCGTCTCCTGCTCCGAGATGTAAGGGCCATGGAGACGGATCGGGCGGCTGCTGCCCGGCGGCAGGAAGAGCATGTCGCCCTTGCCGAGGAGCTTCTCGGCACCGACACCGTCGAGAATCGTGCGCGAGTCGTGCCGGCTGGCGGTCGCGAACGACAGGCGGCACGGAAAGTTCGCCTTGATCGTACCGGTCAGAATGTCGACCGACGGCCGCTGGGTGGCGACGATGAGATGGATCCCCACGGCTCGCGCCATCTGCGCGAGGCGGGCGATGGAGGTCTCGACCTCCGCCGCCGCTACCATCATCAGATCGGCGAGCTCGTCGATGATGATCACGTAGTAGGGCAACGGCTTGAGGTCGGACTCACGCACCGGCCCTTCACTGTCGGTGAGCTCGAGCCGTTTTCTCACTTCCGGATCCTTGATCGCCCGGTTGTAGAAGTCGATCGAGCGCACGTGGACTTCAGCCAGCAGCTTGTACCGGCGCTCCATCTCCGCCACCGCCCAGCGCAAGGCGTTCGCCGCCTTCTTCGGCTCGACCACGACTTCGGTTTTTAGATGCGGAATGTCGGCGTAGACCCCGAGCTCGATGCGCTTGGGGTCGATGAAGATGAACTGCACCTGATCGCGCGTCGCCTTGTAGAGGATCGAGGTGATCAGGCTCTGGAGGCCGATCGACTTGCCCGAGCCAGTGGCGCCGGCGACCAGCAGATGCGGCATGGTCGCGAGGTCGGCGTAGTAGGGCTCGCCATGAATCGTCATGCCGACGGCGAGTGACAGCAGCGAGGGCGACTTGCGGAAGGCGTCGTTGGCGAGCATCGCGCCGAGCCGGATGATTCCACGGCGAGGATTCGGGACCTCCATGCCGAGCGTCGAGCGGCCCGGAATCCGGTCGATGCGCACCGACTCGGCCTTGAGGGCGAGCGCGAGGTCGTCCTGGAGGTTGACGATCTGGCTGACCTTGACCCCTGGTGCTGGCTGGAACTCGAACACCGTGATGACCGGTCCGGGTCCGATGCCTTCGATCGTCCCTTCGACGCCGAACTCCGCGCAGCGCGAGCG
>JBDSRU010000157.1:0-2715 GCA_039929145.1 Thermoanaerobaculia bacterium | reverse complement strand
TGGTCGATGACGGCAAGTTCCTCGAAGTCCATTCGGCCTACGCGCGCAATCTCGTCGTCGGCTTCGGCCGGCTGGCCAATCAGAGCGTCGGCATCGTCGCCAACCAGCCGAACTATCTGGCCGGAGTGCTCGACATCGACGCCTCGCTGAAGGGTGCCCGGTTCGTGCGCTTCTGCGATGCCTTCAATATCCCGCTGATCACTTTCGAGGACGTCCCCGGCTTTCTCCCCGGAACCCAGCAGGAGTATGGCGGGATCATCAAGCACGGCGCCAAGCTCCTCTATGCCTATGCCGAGGCGACAGTCCCTAAGTTGACCGTGATCACCCGCAAGGCCTACGGCGGCGCTTACTGCGTCATGGCGTCGAAGCACCTGCGGACGGATGTCAACCTCGCCTATCCTTCGGCCGAGATCGCGGTCATGGGGCCCGAGGGGGCGGTCAACATCCTGTTCAAGCGCGACCTCGAGAAGGCCGGCGAGGGCGCCGCCGAGGCGCGTGCCGAGAAAGTCGCCCTCTACCGGGAGAAGTTCTCCAATCCCTACATCGCCGCCGAGCGCGGATTCCTCGACGCGGTCATCGAGCCGCGCAAGACCCGGCCGGCACTCATTCGAGCCCTGCGGCAACTGCGCAGCAAGCGCCAGTCCCTGCCGGCCAAAAAGCACGGCAATCTGCCCCTTTAGCGCCGCGTCAGGGCCCAGTTCGCTTGACAGTTCCGCCCCCCTGCGGCAAGCTGCAGGGGCCTGTTATTCAAATTTCGGAGTTGAGGAGAAGCTGTTATGCGTGAAAAAGATCGCGATCTCCGGCGCCGCCGTCAGCGCCGTCTCGAGCGGCTCAGACAACGTAATCAGGAAGAGGTCGCGAAGCGCAAGACGACGCGGACCGAGGGGTCGAAGCGCGCCCTGAAGCCGAACGAGAAGGAAGCGGACGCCTCCGCTGCCGCCGGCAGCGAAAAGAAGGCGGCGAAGAAGCCCGCCGCCAAGAAGACCGCTCCGGACGAAGCTGCAGCAGGCTCGCCCGGCACGGACGTCGTCGAGAAGAAGGCCCGCAAGGCGCCGGCCAAGAAGCCTGCCGCCAAGAAGAGCGAAGAGTCCACCCAGGAGACTCTCCTGCCGGAGCCGGAAGGCAGCTGAGCCTGGCACCTCGATGCGCATCGCGATCGGTGCCGATCACGCCGGCTTCACCCTGAAAGACCAACTTCGTGCACGGCTCTCCGAGGCCGGGCACGAGCTTGTCGACTTCGGCACGCACAGCGCCGATTCGGTGGACTATCCCGACTTCGCCGCGCTGGTAGCGCGCGCTGTCGCTATCGGCAATGCGGATCGCGGGATTCTGGTCTGTGGTTCCGGCATCGGCATGGCGATCGCGGCCAACCGCTTCGACGGAGTCCGCGCAGCCGCCTGTATCGATCTCTATTCCGCGGAGCTCTGCCGGCGGCACAACGACGCCAACGTCCTCGCTCTCGGCAGCCGTATCGTCGCGCTGCCGCTCGCGGAGGCGATCGCCGACCGTTTTCTCGCCACCCCCTTTGAAGGCGGCCGACACGCGCGCCGCGTCGCCAAACTGGACGGAGACCGTCGATGATCGCTCGCCCCTTGACCGAGGTTGACCCCGAGATCGCGGCCACCATTGCCGCCGAAGAGCGCCGTCAGAACGAGGGGCTGGAGCTCATCGCGTCGGAGAACTTCACCAGCCGCGCCGTGATGGAGGCAGCTGGGAGCGTCCTCACCAACAAATACGCCGAGGGCTATCCCGGCCGCCGGTACTACGGTGGCTGCGAGGTCGTGGACGAGGTCGAGAATCTGGCGATCGAACGTCTGAAGCAGCTCTTTGGCGCCGAGCACGTCAACGTTCAACCGCATTCGGGCACCTCCGCCAACACCGCCGTCTACTTTGCCATGCTGCGCCCGGGCGACACGCTGATGGGGATGGACCTCTCATGCGGCGGCCACCTCACCCACGGGCATCGGCTTTCCTATTCCGGCCGCGACTTCAACGTCGTCGCTTATGGGGTCGATCGCCAGACCGAGCGCATCGACTTCGATGAGGTCGAGCGTCTGGCGCTGGAGCATCGTCCGAAGTTGATCATCTGCGGCGCTTCTGCCTACAGCCGGACGATCGATTTCGCGCGCTTTCGCGAGATCGCCGACCGTTCCGGTGCGCTCCTCATGGCCGACATCGCTCACATCGCGGGCCTGGTCGCCGCCGGACTGCACCCTTCGCCGGTGCCGCACTGCCATTTCGTGACCTCGACGACCCACAAGACGCTGCGCGGTCCGCGCGGTGGAGTCGTGATGTGCAAGTCGGAGTTCGCCAAGGAGATCGACCGCGCCGTCTTCCCCGGCCTCCAGGGCGGACCGCTCATGCACATCATCGCCGCCAAGGCGGTGGCCTTTCGCGAGGCGCTCTCCGACGGCTTCCGGGCCTATCAGAGCGACATCGTCGCCAATACCGCGGCGCTCGCCACGGCGCTCGCCTCCGAGGGGTTCCGGATCGTCTCGGGCGGCACCGACAACCACCTCTTCCTGATGGACGTCGCGAGCCGTGGTTTGACCGGCAAGGCCTCGGAAAAGGCGCTCGACGCGGCCGCGATCACGGTCAACAAGAACACCATCCCGTTTGACACGAACTCGCCGATGGTCGCCTCCGGGATCCGCATCGGCACCGCCGCCGTCACGACGCGCGGCATGGGGATCTCCGAGATGGGCGTCATCGCGC
>JBDSRU010000156.1:0-24037 GCA_039929145.1 Thermoanaerobaculia bacterium | reverse complement strand
CCGGCGAAGCCGAAGAGAAGATCCGCGAGCAGGTGCAGCGTCTGCCGCGGGGATTGCGCACCGACAACGTTCCGGGGGCCGGACCGGCCCAGGCGGAGCCGTTCGGCGGCGTGAACCTCGCGCCGGGCGGCGCGCCCTCGAATCCGTTCGCGACTCCGCAGAAGAAGCCGGAGCCGACCGACGACGAGAACCCGGACGGCGGTTCGGCAAGTTTCACCGCGCCCGCCGACTCCGGCACCTCGCTCGACCTTATCGCTACTTCCGGAGCGGGCGCCGCCGGTTTCGGCAGCGCTCGCCTGCGCGTGCTGCCGAAATCGGTTGCGATCGCCCCCGGCGAGAGCTTCGAGATGGAGGTCGAGATCGCGACCACTTCGCCGGTTGCGCACGTGCCGATGACGCTGTCGTGGGATCCGGCGCTCCTGCAGCTCGAACGTGTCGTTCCGGGTGATTTTCTCGGCAGCGCCAAGAACGCCGGATTCTCCAGCGACGACTCCACTCCCGGCAAGCTCGAGCTCAAGGTTGATCGCGTCCAGGGAGCTTCCGGTGTCGCCGGGCATGGCGCCCTGGCGCGGATACAGTTTCGCGCTCTTGAAATCGGCATCGCGACCGTCGCCGTCGCGGCAACGCGCGTGCAAGACGTCGAGCTCTACGAACTCGCGTCCGTCGTGGCCGCGCCGAGCGATATCGTGATCCGCACCCCCGATGACTCGGGGCTGACGGTGTTCGAGTCCGTCGAGCCGATCGATGTGACCGAGCCTGGCGAGCAGGATCCCGAACCGGACGGGGGTTCATGAAATCGAACCGAGGCTTCACCCTGACCGAGCTCCTGATCGTTTGCGCGGTGCTTTCGATCCTCGCCGGGGTGACTTTTCCGACCGTCAAGTACACCCGAAAGCGCATGAAGGAGATCGAGCTGCATGCGCAGCTGCGCGAAATGCGGGCGGCGATCGACGAGTTCAAGCGCTACAGCGATGCCGGATTCCTGCCGATCGAATTCGGCACCGATGGCTATCCGAAAGACCTCGAAACACTGGTCGAAGGCGTCGATGTCATCGGTCAGATCGACAAGAAGGCGCGCTTCTTGCGCCGCATCGGGGTCGACCCGATGACCGGCGACGATGAGTGGGGGTTGCGCAGCTATCAGGACGAGTCCGACTCGACCAGTTGGGGGGGCGAGAACGTGTACGACGTCTATTCGCTTTCCGCGGGAACGGGATTGAACGGGATCCCCTACACCCTATGGTGATCGCGAGGAAGCAGCGCGGCTTCACCCTGCTCGAGCTGATCATCGTGATCGCGATCATCGGCATTCTGGCGACGATCGCCATGCCGGCGCTGAAGGACATGCCGCGGCGCGCCAACGAGGCGGTGCTGAAAACCAATCTGCGCTCGATCCGTGACCTCATCGACCAGTACTACGGCGACCAGGGCCACTATCCGGAGAGCCTCGAGGTACTGGTAGAGAAGGGCTACGTGCGCCAGGTTCCGTACGATCCGCTAACCAAGAGCGCCAGCGCCTGGGTGCTGGTCTTCGACGAGCCCGATGCCCTCGATGTAGCGGCGGAAACCGATCTCCCCGAAGGCGGCGAACCGGGAATCATCGACGTGCATTCCGGCTCGCCGCTGGTCTCGCTCGATGGCACTCCGTATGCCGACTGGTAAGCCTCCCGCGACCCGCACCGCGCGGTCGGGGGCGGGCGGCTACAGTCTCGTGATGGTGGTGATGCTCATCACGGTGATGAACATCGTCGTCGCGATCGCGCTTCCGCTATGGAGCGGCATGATCCGCCGCGACAAGGAGGAAGAGCTGATCTCGCGCGGCCTGCAATACGCCGAGGCGATCCGCGTTTTCCAGCGCCGCTTCGGCCGTTTGCCGGTACAGCTCGATGAGCTGGTGAAGGTCGAGCCGCGTTCGATCCGCCGGCTCTGGGAGGATCCGATCACCGGCAAGGCCGACTGGATTCTGATCCTGGAGGGCGCTCCACCGAGGCAGGGGACGATCGACCCGACGACCGGCCGGCCCCTGCCACCCGGAACGCCTCCTCCCCAGGGTCCGCCTGGCGTCGATGGCGAACCCCCGCCGCAGCCGATCGGCCCGATCCGCGGCGTCCGCAGCCGGGATGACGGCGAGGGCTTCAAGGTCTTCCTCGACCAGACGAGCTACTCCAGCTGGGAGTTCCGGTCCGACATCTTCAATCGTTTTCGCGCCGCGCCAACGGAGAACGGCATTCCCCGCCAATCGGCGCTCACGATCGGCCGTCCCTTCCGATACGGAAACGGCGACACGATGATGAGTCCCCCGACCGTCCAGCCGCGGGGGTTGCCGCCCGGCGGACCGGGCTCGCCGCGGCCCGGGGAGACCGACCGGCATGGGGGGAGCAAGAACTGATGCCGGAACCCCCGCTCACCGTTCAGATTCGCCGCTGGGCTCACACCGGCGACCTGCCCTTGCCCGAACCGGCGACGCCGGGAAGCGCCGGTGCCGACCTGCGAGCGGCGGTGAGCGAGGAGCTCGTTCTCGCGCCTGGGCAGCGCGCGCTCGTGCCGACGGGCTGGAGCGTCGAAATTCCGCAAGGATGGGAGGGCCAGGTGCGGCCGCGCAGCGGCCTGGCGACGAAACACGGCCTGACGGTTCTCAACTCGCCGGGCACGATCGACAGCGACTATCGGGGTGAGATCCGCGTGCTGCTGATCAATCTCGGGGCGGAGCCCTTCGTGGTGCGGCGGGGAGAGCGCATCGCCCAGCTGGTGATCTCCCCGGCGCCGCGCGTCCGCTTCGTCGAGGTTGAGACTCTGTCCGCAAGCAGGCGCGGCGAAGGCGGATTCGGCTCCACCGGCAGCAGCTGAAACCGGTTCCTTGCCGCCGGCTCCGTGCCGCCCGGCAGGCCGTGGCAGAATCGGGCCGGATCTCCCGCGATGAACGACGAGGACAACTCCGCGCCTCCGGCGAGCCCGCAATGGAGCGCGGTCAAGCGCGAGCTGGTGCGGATCCTCGAGCTCCCGGCCGAGGAGCGTGGCGCCGCGATCGCGCAGCTCCATGAAACGGATCGGGAGCTCGCGGCCGAGCTGTCGTCGTTTCACCTGGCGGAGCCGGAGAGCGACTTCCTCGAAGCTCCGGCGCTCCGCTTCTTTGCCGCACCAGGCGAGCGCTCCGGGGACGGGCCGGCGATCGATGCACCGGGCGTGGACAACGGCCGTGAAGCCCCGGGTGGAGCGCGGGTGCCGGAGCGCATCGGCCCGTGGCATGTGGAGGAAGAGATCGGCCGTGGTGGCATGGGCACGGTCTATCGCGCGCGGCGTGACGACGGCGCCTTCGAGCAGACGGTCGCCGTGAAGCTCGTGCGCCCCGAGCTCTCCTCGGAGATGCTCCGTCGGCGCTTTCTCTCCGAGCGCCGCATTCTCGCGAGCCTCGAGCATCCGAACATCGCGCGCGTCCTCGACGGCGGCACCACCGCCGAAGGTGTCCCCTATCTCGTGCTGGAGTACGTGACGGGAAAGCCCGTCGACGTCTACGCCGATGAGCGGTGGCTCACGATCGAGGAGCGCCTGCGCCTGTTCTCTCGTGTCTGTGCGGCGGTCCAGCATGCGCATCAGAAGCTGGTGCTGCATCGTGATATCAAAACGGCAAATGTGCTGGTCGACGCCAGCGGAGAGCCGAAGCTCCTCGACTTCGGCATCGCGAAGATCCTGGCGCCGGAGTCCGCTGAACGATCGGACGAAGATCTGACCTCGCTGGGTCTGGCGCGTCCCCTCACCCCCGAGTGGTCGAGCCCCGAGCAGCTGCGTGGCGAGTCGCTGACCACCGCCTCCGATATCTATTCGCTCGGCGTGCTGCTGTTCGTCCTGCTTTCCGGCCAGCGGCCGAACCGGTACGGTGGCGAATCAGCCGAGGCCTTCGCGGCAGCCATCGAGGCGGCGCCGCTACCGACGCTCCACTCCGGCTCGGCCGCGCCGGGCGTCGAGCGCCGCCGGCTGCGCGGGGACCTCGACCGCATCGTGCGCAAGGCTCTCGACGCCGACCCGAAGCGGCGCTACGCGACCGCGTCCGAGCTCGCCGCCGACGTCGGGCGCTTTCTTTCCGGCCTGCCGGTCGAGGCCCATCCCGACGCGCTGGGATATCGCCTGCGCAAGCTGCTCGGTCGCCATCGCGCCGCGGCGGCGACGGCGCTCCTCGTCGCCGCGAGTCTCGTCGCCGCGACGCTGTTCAGCCTCCATCAGGCGCAGATCGCCGAGCGCGAGCGCGCCCGCGCGCAGCGACGTTTCGACGACGTGCGGCGGCTCGCCAACGTGGTTCTCTTCGATGCTCAGGACGCGCTTGTGAACGTTTCCGGAGCGATCGTCGGGCGCCGGCTGCTGGTCGAGAATGCGCTGCGCTATCTGGACGACCTGGCGCGGGAGGCGGGTGACGAACCGGACCTCCTCGACGAGCTGGCCTCGGCCTATGAACGGATCGGCGAGCTCCAGGGCGTGCCCGATTGGCCGGGCGAGGGACACATGGCCGATGGCGAGAAGAACTTCAGCCGTGCGCTCGCGCTGCGCCGGCGAGCCGCGCAAGTGCGCGCTCCTGAGGTCTCGCCGGCCGCCGCCGCGGCTGAGGCGATGCTCCTCACCCGCATCGGTTCCACCTTCGCGGCGCGCGGCGACATGGACGCGGCGCTGGAGAACCACCGTGGGGCGGCAGCGATCTTCGCGGCGGAGGTGCGGCGCGCGCCGACGGTCGCGAACTACCAGGCGCTCGCGGTGGCGCAGGTTGCGGTCGGCGACGACAATTGGGAAGCGGGCGACCTGGCCGGGGCGGAGCAGAGTTATGCCGCAGCGCTGGCGAGTGCGCGGGCGGGCCGCGAAACGGATAAGCGCACGAGCGTCGGAGCCCGGCAGGTTGGAGTCATCGAGCAGCGCCTCGGCGACCTCGCGGCCGAGAGGGCGGACTGGAAGAGCGCCGGAGAGCACCATCGCGCGTCGCTCGCGGTGGACGAGGAGCTCCTCCGGCTCGAGCCCGAGAACGCCGAGCTGCGACGCGACCTGGGCACCGACCTGTCGCGGATCGGCTCCGACGCCCTCGGTGCCGGCGATGCCGCGGTGGCGCTCGCCGCACACCTGCGCGCACGCGAGCTCCGCGAGTCCTTGCTGGCGGCGGAACCCGCTGACACCCGTGCCCAGGACGATGCCGCCGAGAGCGCCCTGCAGTCTGGGCGTGCGTTCTTCGCGCTCGGCCGCGTCGAGGAGGGTCTGGCCGCGTCGCGTGTCGCCGTGACGCGCTACCGCCGCCTGGCGGCGACCGATCCCGAGAATGTTCACTGGCAGGCGTCGTGCGCCGATGCGCTCTCGGTGCTCGCGCCGTGGGAGGCGCGCTCCGGCGCCACGGCGCGTGCCCGCGCGCTTCTCGACGAGGCTGTCCGGATTCTCGAGGCGCTCGAGACGCGCCATCCCGATCTGCGGGAAACGGCTGAGGCGCTTGCCGAAGCCCGGCGTCTGCGCGGTGAGCTGGATCCGCTCCCGGCCAGGGCCACGGCCTCTGCGGGCTAGCGCGGTGGTTCCGGGTCGGGCTTGCTGACCAGTCCCATCAGCAGATCGAACACCAGAGTGCGCAGCTCGAGGGTGTACTCGGTGACGTCGCGCAGCCGGTCCTCGAGCTGCTCGAGGTTCGCACGCCCGGGTCCGGCGTTGCGGCCGCGCAGCCGGTAGGAGAGCCGGTCGTCGAGCGACTCGAGACGATCGTGCACATCTTTGAGACGCTTCGGATCCATACCTCTACCTCGCTCTCAAGGAGTTTCGAGATTCAGCACGTAGTCGACGAGCAGGTCGACATCGCCGCGTTCGAGCTTGTGGGCGAAGCCCGGCATCGAGCCGTACCCCTGGGTGATCCGCAGGTAGATCGGTCCACGCGCCCGGGTGCGTACGAGCTCCGAGTGTCGAAGATCGGCGTTCGGCGCGAGGCTGAGCGCGCGTGGGTCGCCCCGGCCATCGGCGCCGTGGCAGCGGGTACAGTGCTCTCCGTAGAGCTCGGCGGCGCTCTTGCCGGAGGTCGGCGCGCCGCAGCCGGCGAGCGCGAAGAGCGCGGCGACGACAGCGAGCGCACCCGGCCTCACTCGGTGCGCTCCCCGCGCAGCTCTCGCAGGTAGCCGAGCAGCGCGCGCATCTCTTCGCGAGTCAGCTCGTTGCGGGCCGGCATCTGACCAAAGACTCCTTCACGGATGACGGTCTCGATCGAGCCGTCGTCGCCGTAGCTCTTCCAGCTCGTGTCGGTGATGTCGGCCCAGGGGTTGCTCATGTAGCGCGCCGTGTTGCCGCGACCGTCGAGGCCGTGGCAGGAGGCGCACTGGCGGCGAAAGATGCGCTCGCCCGGATCCTTCGCTTCGAACATGTCGCAGCCCGAGGCTGCCAACGCCAGGACGGCAAGCAGCGAGAGCGGGACGAGACGAACGGCTGAAGTCACTTTCATCGGCTCACTCCTTGGCCCGGCGATGAACGAGCATCGTCGTCGCCTGGTCGCGCGGGCGAATCACGATCTCATCGATGTCGACGTGCGCCGGGAGGCTCGCCACCCAGCGAATCGCCTCGGCGATGTCCTCGGCGGAGAGCGGCGTCATCCCTTCATAGACCTTGCTGGCGCGCTCGCGATCGCCTTCGAACCGCACCAGCGCGAATTCGGTTTCGGCGAGCCCGGGCAGGATCTCGGTGACCCGCACCGGCTGCCCGAGGAGCTCGAGGCGCAGGGTACGGCTGAGAGCATGCGCGGCGTGCTTCGAGGCGGCGTAGCCGCCACCGCCGGGATAGGTCTCGACGCCGGCGATCGAGCCCAGATTGACGATCAGCCCGTCGCCCGAGCCGACCAGCTTCGGTAGCAGGGTGCGCGTCATGCGCAGCATTCCGAGAACGTTGAGCTCGAACATGGCGCGCCATTTGTCGTCGACCGAACCGGCCAGGCTCTCGGCGCCGAAGGCGTTGCCGGCGTTGTTGACCAGGATGTCGACCCGGTCGAGGCGTTCGCAGAAGGCCGCGACACTCGCCGCGTCCGTGACGTCGAGCTCGGCCCATCGCGCCCCGAGGGGTTCCGCGATCGCGGCCAGGCGGTCGACACGCCGCGCCCCGAGGACGACCGAAAATCCTTCGCCGGCCAGGGCCCGCGCCGTCGCTGCTCCGAAACCGGAGCTCGCTCCGGTCACCACCGCCACCCGACCCTGCGCGACACTTCCCATGGGGAGTGAAGCTTACCCGAAGGCACCCGGGGCGGCGGTGAACTGTTTCGCCTGCGCTGTCGACGAGATCTCTTCTAAGGCGCCGCCGACGGGCAGAGGTCGGCGAGAAAGCAGCTCGCGCAGCGCGGCTTGCGAGCCTTGCAGACTCCGCGGCCGTGGTCGATCAGGAGATGCGACAGTTGCGTCCAGTCCGGCTGTGGAAAGAGCGGCATCAGGTCGCGCTCGACCTTCACCGGGTCGGTGGCCCTGGAGAGCCGCAGGCGGCCCGAGAGACGTCCGACGTGGGTATCGACGACGACGCCGTCGTTGATCCCGAAGGCGTTGCCGAGGACGACATTGGCGGTCTTCCTGCCGACGCCGGGCAGTAGCACCAGCTCCGCCATGGTGCGCGGCACCTCTCCGCCGTGGCGTTCGAGGAGCGCGCGACCCAGCCCCTGGAGCGACTTCGCCTTGTTGCGGAAGAAGCCGGTCGACTGGATGAGCGCCTCGAGCTGCGCGATCGGGATCGCCGCATAGTGGGCCGCGGTCGGACAGGCGGCGAAGAGCGCAGGAGTGACCAGGTTGACGCGCACGTCCGTGCATTGCGCCGAGAGGATCGTCGCCACCAGCAGCTCGAGCGGGCTCGAGTGGTCGAGAGCGCAGTGGCTGCCTGGGTAGGCGGCCTTGAGGCGTGTCAGGATTTCGCCTGCACGCGCGGCGCGGGCCGCGGCGCTCTCTCGGCCCGGCCTCGGCGCGGAGCCTGGACCCGATCTGCCAGCGGTAGCCCGGACGGGATTCACTCTTTATCGAAAATCGCCCGCAGGATCATGTTGAAGCAGGCGAGGAAGAGGCCCCCGGCCATCGCCCAGAGGAAGTTGTCGACCCGGAAGCCGGCGAGGAAGTAGTCGACCAGGTAGAGCATCAGACCGTTGATCACCAGATAGAAGAGGCCGAGCGTCAGGATCACGAACGGCAGCGAGAGAACGGTGACGATCGGCTTCACCAGGAGATTTACCGCACCGAAGACGAAGCCGGCGAGCAGGAGATAGAGCAGTCCGCCTTCGTAGTGGATTCCGGGCAGGAATTTCGCCGCCGCCCAGAGCCCGATTCCGTTCAGTGCAATCCGCAGCAAGATCCTCATTTTTCGGCTCCCGTCGTGGCGTTTGCGGTCTCGCGCTCGCGCGCGATGCGCCAGGCCTGCTCGGCGACCCTGCGGTCGTTGGCGTGCGAGAGCCGGGCGATCGCTTCCGGCCACGGAAACCAGCGCGCGGCGACCACTTCACGGGGCTCGAAATCGGCCTCGCTGCCGCTCTCGTAGGAGAGCAGAAAGTAGTCGACGTGCTTGCGGATCCGGTGTTTGCCGCGCTCGAGGAAGGTGTAGTCGACGCCGGACAGCTGCGCGACGATCGCACCGGTGACTCCGGTCTCTTCGCGCACTTCGCGCACCGCCGCCTGCGCCGGCACTTCGCCCGCCTCGAGATGGCCCTTGGGCAGCTGCCAGCGGCGTCCGCCGGCGGTGGAGATCAGCAGAACTTCGTCGCCGCGCACCACCAATCCTCCGGCGGAGTGCTGCTCGGAGGCCACCGGCGCCGTCGGGGACGGTCTCATGGGCTCAGCCGCGCGCAGCGCCAGACGCCGTCGTGGAGCTCGAAGCGGCGGCGCTCGTGCAGGCGGCTCTTCTTGCCCTGCCAGAACTCGATGGCATGCGGCCGCAGGAGGAGACCTCCCCAGTGCGGCGGCCGCGGGATGGAACGGCCGAGGTAGCGCGCTTCAGTCGCGACGACCCGCCGCAGCAGCGCGAACCTCGAGTCGAGCGGCTGGCTCTGGAACGAGGCCCAGGCGCCGAGCTGGGAACCGCGCGGGCGGGTCGCGAAGTAGGCGTCCGACTCGGACGCCGGAAGGCGCTCGACCGTGCCTTCGGCGCGCACCTGGATCTCGACCCAGGCCCAATGCCAACAAAGCGCCGCGCGGGGATTAGCCGCGAGCTCGGCACCCTTGCGGCTGTCGTAGTTGGTGAAGAACGAGAAGCCCCGCGCGTCGACGCCCTTGAGCAGCACCATGCGTGCGCTCGGCGCTCCGGAAGCGTCGGCGGTAGCGAGCGCCATGGCGGTCGGATCGCTCGGCGCATCCGCGGAAATACGCGCGAAGAGCTCCTGGAACTCGGCGATCGGATCCAGGAGCGGGTCCAGGCTCGGATGGGTTTCGCCCGCTGGAGTGGAGTCAGAAGGGGGCGTCACGGCGCTAGTTTATCGTTCCGGCCCGCAACTTGTTCGAGATCTCTGGCGTCCGATGACCGGCGAGTCCAGTATCGCTGGACTTCAATGGGACTCTCCCGGCTCGATGCGCCGCCGCGCGTCCGGCGCTTGTTAGCAGTCGGGGGGTTGTCTGGCTGGCCCTCGGTCGCGAATATTGAGGTCGGCAGCCAGGCCGTCACCGTACAGCTCTTGGTGCGCATAGCGAGCGCACTAGGCAAGGAGCCGGCGGCGTTGATTCCTCCACCAGAGCCCTCAGATGGGCTGCGAGATAGCTTGGTGACGGCCCCCCGTGCAGATGTCTGAGGGGCTTATTCAACAGATCGAGAAACAGTTCGAAAGCCGAGGAGTCAAGAATGCGAGGACGAGCAGAAAGGGAGGCAGTGGCTCTTCTTGAGGAGCTCGGAATAGCGAGTCCAGCGGTCAACGTCGAGGACATCGCGACGAAGCTGGGAATCGCTGTTGTCCGCGCGAAGCTCGAGGACAACACCTCCGCCATGCTTATTCGGAAGGGTTCCGAAGCCCTCATCATGCTGGACGAGGGTCAAGTCCGGGAGCGCCAGCGGTTCAGCATCGCTCATGAACTCGGCCACTTTCGACTTCACCAGGAGCCGGTGTTTGTCGATAAGTCTCCGATGCACATCAGCTATCGGAATACTGCGTCTTCTCTGGCGCAGGAGCCCCGAGAGATCGAGGCAAACGCGTTCGCCGCAGAACTTCTCATGCCCGGTCGTTGGGTCTGCGACGAAGTCGAGCGACTCCGCAATTCTGGACGCTCTCTCGACGAAGATGAGCTCGTCATGGAGCTGAAGAAGACGTTTAAGGTGAGCGAGCCAGCGATCAAGTTCCGCCTGCTCAACCTTGGGCTGATCTCTTCCTTCTGAGGGGCGTGCTAGGGCGATACCTCCCAGCCCGTGGAGTCGCCGCTCTCGAAACTTCCATAGAAGAGAGGGATGTTGTACTCGAAGCTGAGGTCGGAGTTGAGTTGGATTGTTCCTCCGGAAACGAGCTTGTAGCTATTCGCTACAGCCGGCGACGGGGGATTCGGCGCCGAAAAGTCGATCCCCGTTGTGCAACGCCCTCTGGGTCCAGTGGTTCCTAAGGCCGCTGCGGAGATTGTGAGGTCATGAGGGTCCGTACAGGGCACGATCTGTAGCGTTATTGCGTAGTCATCTCCTGGTGCAGGCGGGGGCGGGTCTTGGATGAGGCGATCGATGCCGGTTCTTGCCATCTGTACCATGTTCACGTCGTCTGGGGACAGATCGAAGTACACAGCATCGTTTCCGCGGCTCCACATGACGCTTTGGGTTTCCGGTTGGCCCAGTAGCCCTGCTACGCCGTGGTTTGCGTTTGCCGAGTAGCTAGAGCCCGATGTCGGATAATCCTCCCAAGCTCGGGAGTACGTCGTGCCATCGATGAACTTGGGCCCGAGCTGGTTGATGGGGTCGTTGCTCCCAATACGCTACCAGTACACCACCTCAGCGATTCCACCTCCGCCTGCAGGTTGCTCATCGTCCTTTGAACCACGAATGCCGTCGTCGTCCTCAATGAAGTTTGCGGCGCCACCGTAGGAGATTGTGTAGGACGTCTCGTCTCTTCCTGGAGTCGGATCATCCTCAATCACCAAACCCTGATGAGTGAGGCCGAAGGCGCAGTGACCAAGCTCATGAAGGACAGTGGACGCGAGGTTCGCAGGAGGTGGCCCCCCTCCAATCTCGACGACTTCACAGCGAGCACAGTTATTCACGACGGGTTCCAAGGCATTCCACTTATCGACTCCCCACGCAACGATTGAGCTTAGGTTCCCGCTGAAAGCTTCGTTCACGCAGACACGAACATTCGCAAGCCCAAGTCCTCCGGAGTTCTGAAACGTTGCCGGATGCACGATGCCGTAGGGGTTGATGATCACCGCTCCATTGCTCGAAGGGCGGAGTGGCGCGCAGGGGGTAGTTCCCCCAGGGCAGTTGACCGTCCCCAGGAAGACTCCGGCATCAGCTCGAATCGCTCCGAACAGAAACAAAAGAGGCAACACTAGCGACCGGACAGTTTTCACGGCGCAACTCCCGTCTCAAGCAGGGGTTCTCTAACAGCCCCCAGAAGCTTGAGTAGCCTTCCGGCAGCGGCGTACTCGGGGACCTCCGGGTAGTCCAACGCCGCTGCACTACCCCCTCCGAGGAGAACCTGGTGCGTTGGACCACTCGGCCTAGTCTCTTCGGTGGTCAGCGTGAATGTAAGGAGTGTCGTAACAGCATCGGTTTCCACGTGAGGCTTGCGTTCCGTAGATGCAATCGCCTGTTGCTGTCTCTCTTCGTTGAAACTAACGAGGCCGCTCCGAAGGATGTCTCCCTGAATCGAAGCGAGCTCGGCAGGATCAACATTCGCCGTCCAAGTTCTTGCGGGCACTTGACTGCGTCCGTTGTACCGATTGCCTTCTACGCGGCCATCGCCGAAGATCCGATAGAGGTATCTCTCCGTCGCTTCCCCACCCTGAGAAAAGATCGTGATGATGCAGTCTCCGGGATCGGTGCTGAAGGCTCCTTCGGTCGCCACCGCCGCTTCAGATGCAGCGCTCATGCAAATGAGAAGTGGGAGCAGGACAAGGATTTTTCTCATGGTGTCTCCTCGCTGAGCTCTTGATAGCACAAGTGTCCGCGCGCCCAAGCACGCCTCCGCTATACCGCTACTGTTCTACGAGGATATATATACGTGGAGATACTCGCGATTGCAAACACCAAGGGCGGCGTCGGCAAGTCCACTATTGCCGTAAATCTCGCCGTCGAGGCCGCTCGCTCTGGGAGGCGGGTGCTGCTCGTCGACAGCGACCCTCAGGGTAGCGCGCTGCACTTTCTTTCCGTTCGTCCTGAAACCCTTCCCCGTGTCCAGGCTGTGCAGCTGACGAAGCCGATTCTTCATCGGGAGCTCCCGGAGCTGGGCAAGCCGTTCGATCTGGTGCTGATCGATGTGGGTGGCCGCGACGCCCCTGTGTTTAGAAGTGCGCTCGCCGCCGCGCACCGCATCGTCATTCCCATCGTCCCTTCGGCCTTCGACACTTGGGCGTGTCGCGACACTCTTGGGGTCATTGATGAGCTCTTGGCCGGGCGGTCGCCCATTGAGACTTCTCTTCTCCTGAACCAGGTGACCCGTACCGTCGTGGCGCGCGAGGCCCTCGAGATGCTCTCTGAGGACATTCAAGAGCATTCAGTCTCGCTACTCGAAACACAGATCACCCATCGGACGGCGTGGCCACGAGCGGCCGGCGAGGGGCTCGCTGTGACCGAGTGGGAAGGCTCCGGAGCGGCTGCCACCGACCTCCGGGCCCTTGCCGTCGAATTGGGGGTTGTCAGATGAAGCGTCCGAATCCGGAGAAGTCATTTGATGTCGACACCTTCATCGGCGGCGCTGCAACTGCTAGCGCCGATCGCACACGGAAGAAGCTCCCCAAGAAAGAGAAGAGCCCCTCCAGCAAAGAGGCGGCTGAGGGGTTTACACGCGCGAGCTTCGATCTACCTGATGACCTGCACATGCGCCTGAAGATCGCGGCCGCGAAGTCGAAGCTGCCCATGCGGGAGCTTGTACAGGAAGGGGTCGAGCACGCTCTCAAAAACCGCGGCTATTGAAGCGCGTCTCTATGTTTCTGCTCTTCTTTGCTTCCGGCGACTTCCGAAGCTGGGCTGGGGTCCTTCGGCACTCTTCCGACGTCTTCAGCTATTGGTCGCGGAGAGCTTCCGAAGTCTGCGGCAGGCTTCTCCTCGAGGCTTCCGCTCGAGCTTGTGCGGAGTTGCCTTAGCCGCTCAATCGCTATGACCGTTTCTAGACTCCCGGGATCGATGAGATGTCGCCGCTCTTCGACAGAGAACACCGCATCCAGCTTGCTCTTGCCGGCGGCGTCCTTAGGGAGTGGATCCTCTCCAAGGGCGGCACGCGAAGGCTTCGTGGAGTCAGTTGGCCGGGCTCTCGGGTTCGTTGGCGGTCCAGGCCGGAAGCGTAGAAGGATCGACGCCGACGGAAGTGACCGCCGCTTCCCAGACCGCTTCGGTCGTCTCGCCGAAGATGAGGTCGGGATCGACCGGGGCGATCAGCCAGTCGTTGCGCACGATCTCGCTCACCAGCTGGCCGCCGCCCCATCCGGCGTAACCGAGAAAGAGGCGGAAGCGATGCGGCGGCCGTCCGGCGAGGGTGGCGAGCTCGCCGATGTGCTGGGTCAGGTGGACTCCGGGGAAGACCTCGGTCGCGGCGTCGAGCGGCGGGATCTCGTCTCCGGCGCCGGAGAAGAGGACGGTGCCGACCTGCGGCTGCACCGGCCCGCCGAACTGGGCGAGCTCTTCGAGACCGCCGCCCCAGGGGAGCTTCAGGTCGGTGAGGATCTCCGCCACCTTGAGCTCGGTCCGCCGGTTGACGATGAAGCCGAAGCTCCCCTCCGCTTCGTGGGCGAGCAGCAGAATCACGCTCTTGCGGAAGTACGGATCGGCCACCTGAGGCATGGCCAGGAGCAGCAGCGGCGGAGAGAGCTCGGACGGCGACGGCACCGGAAGATTCTATCCGTTCTGGCGCCAGAGCCCCGGGCCCGGCACTCGCCGTCAGCGCCTCGTGTCAGGGTCTGCGGCGGACGGCACCGAGCACGAAGTCGACGAGCTCACCCAACAGATCGAGCCAGTGCGCCTCGGCCGGCGGCTCGGAGTGGACCGGTCGCAGTTCCTCTTTGGCGATCGCCTCACGACGAAGTTTTTCCTTGCGCTCCTCGTCGGCCCGCTCCGCAGCGCGCGAGAGGCCACCGCCGCGAATCCAGGCGAGGACCGCGTCGAGCTCTTCGCTATCGAACCAGAGACCGTCCGCGCCGCAGAAGTCGACGACGATCCCCGAGGTCGTGCCGAAGTTTCTCCGCACCATGAGTTTCTGGCAGACCGGACAGGGGCGATAAGCGATCTTCGCCGGCGGCCGGCCGGCCGGCGCGGAGGTTGCGCCGCGACGCGCCATCGACTCCGGCGTGACTTCGCGCCGGGCCCGCTCCTGCAGAGAATCGAAGGTCGGGTGGCCGAGCCAGATGCCGGCGCAGCTGCCGCACTCGAGCATCGCGAGCGCGGTCGTCGAGTCCGGGATCCGGCGGCTGGAGAGCCGGCGCTCCGGCCGGCACGACGGACAGGAGAACTCGGTGCGTCCGCCCGCGACCGCCTCCGGCGCGATGCGGGTGCCGCAACTGTGGCAGAAGTGCTGGCGGTCGCCGATGCGCGACGCGCAGACCGGACAGATCGTGTTGCGCGCACTCTCGCCAAGGGCGAAAGGCGCCGAGCAGAAGGTGCAGTCGACCGCGCCAGCGGCGCGCGGCGCACCGCACGAGGCGCAGCGCACCACGGGGGCCTCCTGCGCGGCGCTCGCAGGGACCTCGAGCGCCGCCCCGCACAGGCAACGGAAGCGTTCGCCAGGGGCGAGCTCGCCGGCGTCGAACTGCTTGAAGCAGCTCGCGCAGCGCACCAGGCGGCGAAAGTGCTGCGGACTGCCGGAAGGCCGGGGTGGCCGGCGAGGCCGGCCGGGCGGGGCCGGAGACGATGTGGACGGATCGGACATGAGCGCCCTCGGAGAGAGTCTACCCGCAGGCGTGCGATATCGTTCCCGAACCGCTGTCGCATCCTCCGTTCCGGGAAGGGAGCCCGCCCCATGAAAGATAGCTTCGCCAGTCACGGTACCCTCACGGTCGGGGGAGAGAGCCTGAAGATTGCTCGCCTCGAGGCGCTCGAGAAGCGCGGCTACGACCTCTCTCGCCTGCCCTACGCGCTCAAGATCCTGCTCGAGAATCTTCTGCGGCGCGAGGACGGCAAGGTGGTCTCGGCCGGCGAGATCGACTTCCTCTGCCGCTGGGAGCCCAAGGCCGAGCCTTCGCGTGAGATCGCTTTCATGCCCGGCCGCGTGCTCCTCCAGGACTTCACCGGCGTGCCGGCGGTGGTCGACCTCGCCGCGATGCGCGACGCGATGGCGGCAATGGGCGGCGACCCCAACCGGATCAACCCGCTGCAGCCGGTCGAGCTGGTCATCGACCACTCCGTGCAGGTCGACGAATACGGCACGGAGGCGGCCCTGCTGCTCAACAGCCGCAAGGAGTTCGAGCGCAACCACGAGCGCTACCTTTTCCTGCGCTGGGGCCAGAAGGCTTTCCGCAACTTCCGCGTCGTCCCGCCCTCGACCGGCATCGTGCACCAGGTGAATCTCGAGTATCTGGCGCGCGTGGTCATGCAGGAGGACGGTTGGGCTTATCCCGACACCCTCGTCGGCACCGACTCGCACACCACGATGATCAACGGCCTCGGAGTCCTGGGCTGGGGCGTCGGAGGCATCGAGGCCGAGGCCGCGATGCTCGGTCAGCCGGTTTCGATGCTCATCCCGCAAGTCGTGGGCTTCCGCCTCGCCGGCAAGCTCCCCGAGGGCGCGACGGCGACCGACCTCGTGCTCATGGTCACCCAGATGCTGCGCCAGAAGGGTGTCGTCGGCAAGTTCGTCGAGTTCTACGGCCCGGGTCTCGCGAACCTGCGCCTCGCCGATCGCGCGACGATCGCCAACATGGCGCCGGAGTACGGCGCGACCTGCGGCCTCTTCCCGGTCGACTCAGTGGCGATCGACTATCTGCGATTCACCGGCAGGTCGGAGGCGAGCGTCGCGCTCGCCGAGGCGTACATGAAGGAGCAGGGGCTCTTCCACACCGCGGCGACGCCGGAGGCGCTCTACTCCGACACGCTGGCGCTCGATCTCGGAACCGTCGAGCCGTCGCTCGCCGGACCGCGGCGGCCGCAGGACCGCGTCGCCCTCGGTAGCGTCAAGAGCAGCTTCCTCAAGGAGCTGCCGTCGCTCTATTCCGGCAAGGCGGTGGCGAAGACGCCGCGCGCCGAAACCGTCGGCCGCTGGGAAGGTGAAGGCGGTGGTCCGGCCCCGGCCGTCGTCGCCGAAGAGGTCGACGATCACATCGAGACGACCTGGAACGGCGAGGTCTGCCGCCTGCGTCACGGCTCTGTGGTGATCGCCGCCATCACCTCCTGCACCAACACCTCGAACCCGTCGGTGATGCTCGCCGCCGGCCTGGTGGCGAAGAAGGCGGTCGAGAAGGGTCTGCGCACGAAGCCGTGGGTGAAGTCGAGCCTCGCTCCGGGGTCCAAGGTGGTGACCGACTATCTGCGCGAGGCCGGTCTGGAGGACTACCTGAACGTCCTCAAGTTCAATACCGTCGGCTACGGCTGCACGACCTGCATCGGCAATAGCGGTCCGCTGCCGCCGCCGATCTCGCAGGTGATCCAGGAGCACGACCTGGTGGCGGTTTCGGTGTTGTCGGGGAACCGCAACTTCGAGGGCCGCATCAGCCCCGACGTGCGGGCCAACTATCTCGCATCACCGCCTCTGGTCGTGGCCTACGCGCTCGCCGGTCGCATCGATCTCGATATGGCGACCGAGCCGCTCGGTGTCGGAAAGGACGGCGCGCCGGTCTTCCTGCGCGACATCTGGCCGACCCAGGCGGAGATCGAGCACGCGGTCGCGACAGCGGTCCAGTCGAAGATGTTCCGCCATCAGTACGCCGACGTCTTCGCCGGCGACGAGGCCTGGAGCTCGCTCGCGGTGCCCGAGGGCGAGACCTTTGCCTGGCAGGGCGATTCGACCTACGTCCGCAAGCCGCCCTACTTCGATGGAATGACGCTCGAACCCAAGCCGCTCAGTGACATCGCCGGCGCCCGCTGTCTGGCGCTGCTCGGCGACTCGATCACCACCGACCACATCTCACCCGCGGGCTCGATCAAGAAGGGGAGTCCGGCAGGCAGATACCTCGAGGAGCACGGCGTCGGTCCGGCCGACTTCAACTCCTACGGCTCGCGGCGTGGCAACCACGAGGTGATGGTGCGCGGCACCTTCGCCAACGTTCGCATCCGCAACCGGATGACCCCTGACATCGAAGGGGGCGCCACGGTGCATTTGCCCGACGCCGCGCCGATGTCGATCTACGACGCCGCGGAGCGCTACGCCGCGGAAGGAGTGCCGCTGGTCGTTCTCGCCGGCAAGGAGTACGGCTCGGGCTCGTCGCGCGACTGGGCGGCCAAGGGGCCGGCACTCCAGGGGGTGCGGGCGGTGATCGCCGAGTCGTACGAGCGCATCCATCGCTCGAACCTGATCGGAATGGGGATCGTGCCGCTCGAGTTCCCGGCCGGCCAGAGCGCCGCCTCGTTCGGCCTCACGGGCTTCGAGACCTTCGCGATTCGCGGCCTCGCGGCGGCGCTCGCCGGCGGCTTCACCTCCGGACTCGAAGTGGAGGTCGAAGCGCTCCGGACGGAAGGCGGTGCCGTGCAGTTTGCCGCCCGGGTGCGTCTCGATACGCCGCAGGAGGTCGAGTACTACCGCCACGGCGGAATCCTGCAGTACGTCTTGCGCCAGCTGCTCGCGAAGTGAGGCGCGCTGTGGAAACCCGGATGCGATGCGCCTCTACTTGACGGGAGCCACCGGCTACATCGGCACCGCGCTCTGCCTTCGCCTGCGCGCCGAAGGGCACGAAGTTCGGGCACTGGTGCGTGCATCGAGCCCGCCGGCGGCGCTCGCCCTCCTGCACGAGATCGGCGTGGCGACGTTCGTCGGCGATCTTCGCGACCGCTATTCGATGCGCGAAGGGATGTCGGGCTCCGACTGGGTGATTCACGCCGCCGCCGAGCTCGATCTCCAGGCGGGCGACGAAACGATGACGGCAGCGAACGTCGAGGGCTCGGAAAACGTCGCCTCGCTGGCGTCGAAGCTGGGCATTCCTCGCCTGCTCTCGATCTCGTCGATGGCGGCCTGGGGGGGCAGCCCGGCCGATGGCAGTCCGGCCGACGAGAACTCACCGCCGCAGCTCCCGCTGCCGACTCGTTACTGTGCGACCAAGGCGGCGGGCGAGGAGCGCGTGCAGCAGTGGGCGAAGCAGGGCCTCAAGGTGAACACCATCTTCCCGAGTCTGGTCTACGGGCCGCCAGGGAAGAAGCAAGGTGCCAATACGCTGCTGCGCGCCCTGATGCTCGGCCGCTTCCCGGCACTCATCGCGCCGGAGAAGAAGACCAGCTGGATCTTCCTCGACGATCTCGTGGATGGCATCCTGCGGGTGCTCGACCAGGCCCCGCCCGGGCGCGGCTACATCATGGCCGGCGAGGCGTGGACGGTGCGTGAGCTCGCGCATCGGGTCGCCTCGCTCGGCGGCACGAAACCGCCGAAGCGCGAGTTCTCCGTGCGCACGGCGCGCCTCCTCTTCCGCGTCGCCGGACCGTTCCTGAAACTCGCCGGCCGGCCCCTGCCGATCCCACTGGAGCAGCTCGAGTCGCTCGACCGGCACTGGAATTTCAACGACTCCCGCGCCCGCACCGAGCTCGCCTGGCAGCCGCGCGGCCTCGAAGCCGGGCTCGCCATCACGATCGACTACTTGCTTCAGCAGGAGAAACGGGCGGCTCGCCACTCATGAGCCCACGGAAGGGCTGGGCGCTCGACCTCGGCACGACGAACAGTTCGGTGGCCTTCTGGGATGACACGGCAGGGCAACCGCGCCTGATCGAACTGCGCGACGTCTGCCGCCATGCAGAGGCCTCCGATCCGATGGCCGCCGGTCGGCTCGTGCCCTCGTCGGTCGATTTCGACGACCAGCCGGGCCTGCTCGATCGCGTCGGCTGCTGGCCGCTCGTCGAGCGCCACGCCTTTCTCGGCCGCACTGCACGCATTGGTCGCCAGGCGCTCGAGCGCAATGCCGCGGGGCCGCGACCCGGCTTCGTTCCCACCTTCAAGCCAGGTTTGTCGACGGACCCGCTGCGACCGGTCGCGCGTCAAGGGGGTGAACCGGTGACCGCGCGACAGGCGGCACACCGTTTCCTGCGCGAGCTCCTGCGCGAGGTTCGAGCGACGACCGGGGAGCGCATCCGGGACCTGGTGGTCACTTCGCCGGTGGCCGTCTTCGAGACCTACCGCGCCGAAGTGCAGCGGATCCTCACGCGCCTCGGAGTGCATCGGGTGCGCTTCCTCGACGAGCCGGTCGCGGCGGCGATCGGCTACGGCCTCAGCCTCGCTCACGAGCGCACCGCGCTGGTGGTCGATGTCGGCGGTGGCACGATGCACGTCGTCCTGGCGCGGCTCTCGCCCCATGTCGCATCCACGGGCAAGGCGACGGTCCTGGCCAAGAGCTCCAGGCCGATTGGCGGCAATGCCGTCGACGGCTGGGTGCTCGAGGAGGTCTGCCAGCAGGTCGGCTACGACTTGCGTCGCGACGCCGACGACGAGGTGACCCGGCTCTGGCGCCGATTCATGTTGGCGGAGGCATGCCGGGTGAAGGAGGCACTTTTCTTCGCCGAGCAAGAGGCTTTCCTGGTCGAACCTCCGGGCCCGCCGCGAGCCCGAAGAGAGCCCGCACGACTGGCGCGCAACGAGCTCATCGAGATCCTCGACCGAAACGGCTTCTATGCCGGCCTGCTCGCTTCTGTCGATGAAGTGCTGAGCCAGGCAAAGATGCGCCCGGACGAGGTCGAAGACGTTCTCGTGGTCGGCGGCTCGAGCCTCCTGCCGGGATTCTTCGCCCGTCTCGAACAGCGCTTCGACCGCGGCCAGATGCGCGCCTGGCAGCCTTTCGAAGCGGTCGCGAGCGGCGCCGCGACCTTCGCCGGCGAGCGGATGGAGACGTTCGACTTCATCGTCCACGACTATGCGCTTCAGCTGCACGATGCGAGCTCCGGCAAGCCCGAGTACGTAGTCGTCGTACCAAAAGGGACGCGTTTTCCGACCGCCCGCGACCTGTGGAAACGCGACGTCGTTCCGACCTGCGCCCTGGGCGAGCCGGAGTCGGTCTTCAAGCTGCTGGTCTTCGAGGTCTCGCGCGCCAGCGGCGAACGCCGCTTCGTCTGGGATGCCACGGGGCGCCTCCACCGGATCGGCGGCAACGCGGGAGAGGCCGGAGTCGAGCCCGGCGGCGAGTCCGAGATTGTTGTCTCGCTCAACGCCGCGAACCCGACCCTCGGGGTGCTCGATCCGCCGCATCGGCCGGAGGAGCGCCGTCCGCGCCTCGAGGTCTCTTTCGGGGTCAACGCGGAGCGCTGGCTGATCGCCACGGTGCGCGACCTTCTGACGCAGCGCGAGCTGCTTTCAGGAGAGCCGATCGTGCGCCTGGTCTGAACGGAGGCGAGCATGGGAGAGATGCTCCTGTTCCTGGTCGCCGGTTCGCTGGTATTGCTGGGACGTCTCCTGGCCAAGAGCCAGCTTGCCCCGCGCGACGCCTGGTGGACGGCAGCCAGGAGTTGCGGACTCGTCATCGTGCCGACCGGCAAGCGGTGGTCGCCACTTGTCGCCCAATCCGACCGGATGCGGATCACGATCCGCCTGCAGGCCGGAGACGAACAGATCGAGCGCAAGATCGTCGTCGCCCGCCGCGACCGGCATTCGCAGGCCATCTCGATTCAGGTTCCGATGTTGGGCGGCGTCTCGCGAAGCCAGGGGACCAGCGGAGGCACCGCTACCGGCGACCACGGCTTCGACAGCGCGGCGATGCTCTTCGGTCCCTCGACCGCGCTTCTGGCGGCCCTCGATGCGACGACGCGAGCCGGCCTGATCACCCTGGCGCGCAACGGGCCGGTGGAGGTTTCCGAGGGCGAGGTCAGAGTGACCGTCGCCGAGCCTCGGCTCGAGCTGTCGCGCGAGCGCCTGCTTGCGCTCCTGATAGCGCTTTCCGATCGTCTCCACTCCGAGATGGATCTCGTCTCCGCACTCGCGCTGAACGCGCGGAGCGATCCTCATCCCGGCGTACGCAAACGATGCCTGGAGGAGCTCGCGCGGAAGTTCCGCGACAGCCCGCAAGCCAGTGAAGCACTGCGAGCCGCGCTTGCCGACGGGGCTCCCGAGGTCAGGATACGAGCCGCGCGAGAGCTTGGCGAGGAGGGAAGGGCCCTCCTGCGGCAGCTCGCCGGGGATGCGGCCGCTGCGGACACGATCGTCGCCGCCGCGATCATCGCGCTCGGGCGCAACTTCGCTGGCGAGGAGTTCAATCAGGCCCTCAAACTCGCCTTGCGGCACCGGCGCATCAGCACGGCGACCGCCTGCATCGAGCGCCTTGGTTTGGGAGACGTCCCGAATGCGGCGGCGACGCTCGGCAGAATCCTCCGCGTCGATCGCGGTGCGCTCGCCGTCGCCGCCGCGGGGGCGCTGGGAAGGCTGGCGAACGGCGCCGCCGAGTCCCTCCTCGTCGAAGCGATCGGCGACGAGTCCGCGCCGGTCGCTCTCGCCGCAGTCGAGGCGCTTGGAGCGTCGGGCTCGATCGCTGCGGTTCCGGCGCTCCGGCAGCGAATCGATCGCGGCGACGGCGCGCGTTCGCTCCTGCGGGCAGCGCGCCGGGCCATCGGCCAGATTCAGGCGCGCGTCCAGGGAGCCGATCCCGGCCAGCTCTCGCTCGCTCCGGCGCTGGGCGGTTCGCTGTCGCTCGCGCCCGAGGTCAGTGGGCAGCTCTCGCTCGCCGCGGGCGGCTCGGCAGGTCAGCTGTCGAATCCAGCGGGATCCAGGAGGAGCGAGGGCGAGCCTGAAGAGTGAGCTGGGCCGCCACCGTAGACTCGTTCCTTGCCAACGACCCGAAGTTCGCATCGAATCGATTCACCATGATCCTGAGAGGACTTGCGGTCGCCACGCTCCTCCTGTTCTGCACCGGATCGCCGCTTTCGGGCGAATGGCCGCTGGTGTGGGATTTCGACGGGCGCAGCGACACGCCGGTCGCGGCCGTCGCCGGTGCCGGAGGCGACCTCTGGGTGCTCTCGGACTCGAATGTTCAGGGCGGATCGATGTCGCGCGGCGTGCTGCTGCGGATCGCGAGCGACAGCGAGATCATCTGGGCGACCGACGACCCGCTGCTCACCGCCCCCGCAGCTCTCGCTGTGCGCGCGGACGGCGCCGCGATTGCCATCGGCTGGCTGGCGAATGCCGTCCAGCTGACGGCTTTTGACGCCGATGGCGCGATCGCCTGGTCGCGGTCGCGCTCCGGCCTCACCAACGAGTTCGGATTCCGTGGTCCCACGCCCGCGCCGAGCTGGGACCCGGAGGGCAACCCTGCTGGGGGTGGTGCGTGGCGGATTCCGGTTGGGTTGGGCGGCGACTTCGCCGTCCTCTCTTTCGCGCCCAACGGGGAGCCGCTGCCCGACATCGTCTGGTCGCCGCCGGCGGGTGAAGGCGGCGCCACGTCCCTCCTGCCGCGCCCCGGTGGCAGCCTGCTCGTCGCCGGTATCGTCGAAAACGTCTCGCCCCCGGGCTGGTGGATCGTCGCGCTCGATGCGAAAGGCGGCGTCGACTGGAGTCGCTTCGAAGACGGTGAGACGCAGGCAGGCGCCTTTAGCGGTGCCTTCCTCCTGAGCGCCGATCCGGTGCGCGTCTGGGCGGACGACGAAACGATGTGCGGCAACTTCTCCCTGCGGGTCTGGTCGCTCGATGCGAAGAGCGGGGCTCCATTGTGGGCGTCCACCTGGCCGACCGGCGGCTCCCCGGAATGCGAGAGCTTCACTCCGGAATCGGTGACGATCGCCGGCGGGAGGATCCTTGCCTCCGGAATCGCGAAAGTACCGGCCTCCGGCGCGAGCTTCGATCCGACCGCCGTGTCGATCGACGCCGCGACGGGCGAGCTCCAGTGGGCGCGAGTCTTCGATGGAGCGACGACCGGACTCCGCACTGCAATCGCTTCGCCGGACGGCAGCGCGCTGCTCGCGAGTTCGCTCTTCCCCAATCCGAGCCCGGGCCCGACTCCGCTCTGGCTCGCCTCCTGGGATCGCGACGGAGCCGCTTGCGCGCCGCCGCTCGAGCTCTTGCCGGCGCGGATCCAGTCGAGCTTCGCGCTGCCGGATGAGGGGCTGCTGCTCGTCGGCAAGGTCTTTTCGGGCGTCGGAGGAACTGCCGACGACCTCGTCCTGCAGCGGGTCGACAATCCGTGTGCCGCACTCTTCGTCGACGGCTTCGAAGCTGGCGACACTCTCGCCTGGTCGGCGAGCGTGCCCTGACGCAAGGGCTCAGGAACCGATCAGCGAAAGCCGGCGGCCTGGAGCTCGAAGAGCTCGGCGTAGCGGCCGCGCTGATCCATGAGCTCCTCGTGGCTCCCCAGCGCCTCGATCTCGCCGTCGGCGAGGACGAGGATGCGATCGGCGCGGCGGACGGTCGAGAAGCGGTGCGAGATGAGGATCGTCGTCTTGCCGCGCGAGAGCTCGGCGAAACGTTCGAAGACTTCGAACTCCGCGCGCGCGTCGAGCGCCGCGGTCGGCTCGTCGAGAATCAGCACGTCGGCATCGCGCATATAAGCACGGGCGATCGCGACCTTCTGCCACTCGCCACCCGAGAGGTCGACGCCGGTCTTGAATCGCCGCCCGATCAGCTGGTCGTAACCCGAGGGCAGCTTGGCGATGACCTCCGAAGCGAGGCTCTGCTCGGCGGCAGCTTCGATCCGGCGCTGATCGCCGCTCGCTTCGATCCGCCCGACCGCGATGTTGTCGCGCGCCGAGAGGTGGAAGCGCACGAAATCCTGGAAGATGACGCCGATGTGCGAGCGCAGTTCATGGAGGTCGTAACTCCTGAGATCCTGGCCGTCGAGGAGGATCCGCCCCTCGTCGGGGTCGTAGAGCC